>JAPLBW010000207.1 GCA_026392555.1 Actinomycetota bacterium | reverse complement strand
GCCTGGACTACCCAGATTGCTCGTTAGGGGCAGAAGCAGGATCCGCAGCAGTCTGCAGGTACCGATGGGGGAGCTGGCCAAGTGGGAGTCGGGGTGAAATCGGGTACTGAGCTCGGCGCAGTCCTGGAGTTCGTTACACCACTGCTGCGCTCGCGCCCAGTCACTCTTCCACCACTGAGGTAGTTGGCGTAAGGGTTTGCATCCGCTCCCGGACCTGATTGGGGAATGAAGACCTGGATGTAGTCAGGGCCTTGCCAGATGGGAGAACCGCCGCTACGCGATCCGGGTGCATCACAGACTACAAACTTGACCAGCCCCGTACCTGGCATTTTTGCGTTAGTACTGAGGTAGTTGGAGGTAAAACTCTCACACCTTCCACCTATAGAAGTGGTGGTGGGAATTTGAGAAACTTCCTGATCTGCTGTGGTTCTGGTATTGATGTAAAGCTCCCGCACGCTGAAACCCTTGAATGTGAAGCGCACAGCGCCATCGCTATAGGTGCCGTCAATGTTCCAGTTACCACGATCAAACGAAGCATCAAGTTCGACCTTGGCCGTACCGCGCGATCCACCGGGTGTGATCTGCGGGCCGGTAGGAATGAAGTCTCCGAGACCAAGATAATCGCTGGTGCGGTAGGAACTAAGGCTGATATTTCCATCAGCTTTCGTCGAAACCTTTGTCGCTAGCGTGACGTATGCGCATCCGCTGAGCACCACGGCAGAAGCCACCACAGCGCTAATGAGTGCAAGTGCCCTGGTGTGTCTTTTCACAAGTGAGTCCTTCTGCTGAGGCCTTGAGGAACCGGCGTTTAATCAACGTAGTGCTCATGATTGCTTTTGGGTCCCCAAATGCTGAATAGGTACGTAGCGATCTGGACTCTTGGCAGCCGTGCTTACGCACGAATAATCCCCACCCGCTGATGTTCCAGCAGGCGGGGATTATTCATTGCCTAGTTAGGGATTAGTCGGGGATGCGCCAGGTGATGGCCACGTAGGCGTTGGGCTGTAACTGGGAACGCTATTGGGGGTGGTCACTCTGACGGTTGCGCCACTGCCACCCCTATAACCTGCGACTGTGCCGCCACTGAGGTAATTGGCAAAGGGGTTAGCGTCCATCCCACTGCCTAGGTAGGGAACATAGACTCCGATGTAATCAGGGTCAGTCCAACTTGGCGAGCTTCCGCTGCCAGAACCTGGGGCGTCGCAGACTTCAAACTCCACAACACCGGTACCAGGCATCGCTGAGTTTGTGCTGATGTAGTTCGAAATCACAGGAATACACAGGCCGCCCTTTTGGGTACTGGTGTAAGGATTGACCTCCGAGTCGGCCTTGGTGCGTAAGTTCGAGAACGTGTCCAACAGGTTGTAACCCTTGAACTTAAAGCGGACGGCTCCATCACTGTAGGTTCCGTTAACGTTCCAGTTGCCACCGTCGTAGCTTGCATCAAGCTTGATCTTGGCCGTTCCAGTTGATCCGCCGGGAGTGATCTGGCTTCCCGCGGGAATTGCGCCGCTAAGAGGACCGGCGATACCGCTATCGCGGTACGTGGACAAGTTGATATTCCCGTCGGCCTTGGCCGAAATTTTTAGAGCAAGTTGAAGGTACGCACAGCCACTCAGGGCGACGGCACTGGCCACTACCGCACCGATGAGGGCGAAGACTTTGGTTTGCTTTTTCACGAAAGGTCCTTCTCCAGAAAGTGTCAATCCGTGGTATCGGACTGACTAGATTTACTCAAGGTAGCGGGTAATCCCTGTGGGCGTGGGGATTTGGCCATTCCCCGTGCTCATCCTTCCCTGATTCATCGCCGCTGCCGAGAAGGAGGCCTGGCTTGAAGCCCCACTGGTGCGCCTCATTCGCGTCGGGGTCATACTGAACACGTGATGACTCCATGAGCGCCCGTGAATTGCCCAGCAGCCCGTTCAACAAGAACCGGGTGCCTGTTGAGGCCAAGGTCTTTGAACTCAATGAGCGGGTGTCCCACGACTCCCACGGCCTGGGAACGGTCACCAATGTCGAGCCAGCGATCGCCGTAACGGTCAATTTCGGCTCCCACCAAAGGCGAATCGTCAGCCCTTTCACCAAACTTTCCAAGCTGTAACTGCCCCCGCGAGACGGGTGAGGCACGAGTTTCCTATCGTGCGCAAGGTTGCGAAGTGGCAACGACTAACCCCATTTGTAGAAAAGGGGTGCAAAACACCGAATAATGATGTATGGGCTACGTCTAAGTAGTCTGTGGATGACGGTGGTTTTGTGCCTAGCGGCCAGATAATCGTCGCGATCTGGGGGAGGTGAGGGCTGATGGCTAAGAACGACGCCACGGGCACGGCCACCACGCCCAGCGTAAAACCTCGTCGAGGCCGCCGTAATAGCCGTTTTTGCCTTCCTTCCTGACCCATCTGCCTTGGCTGCTGCTTCGGCGCTGTCCGGCAAGACGGTCACCACGGTCGCCACTGGTGGAGACCACAGCTGTGCACTGACCAGCGATGGTGACGTTGCGTGTTGGGGTTCAAACAATCATGGCCAACTGGGAACCAACTCCACCACCGCGCGTTCGCTCCCTACAGCCATCACCACAACGGGAACACCGTTGTCAGGCAAGACGATCACTCAACTCAGCGTCAACGGCTCGCACACCTGCGCCTTGACCTCGGATGCAATTTTGGCTTGTTGGGGCGATGACTCCCATGGACAAATTGGTGACGGGTCCACGAGCGGCGATCACCTCGTGCCTACTGCAGTAACTACTGCGTCGACTCCGTTGTCTGGAAAAACCATTTCTGCTGTCACCACGGGTGCCGCTCACACCTGTGCATTGGCCAGCGATGGAACCCTGGCCTGCTGGGGATTGCAATCGGATGGTCGGTTGGGCAACAGCTCAAGTTCAGCTGCAGATGTCGAGACTCCCACCGCCGTTACGGTTTCTGGAACAGCGCTTTCGGGTCTGACCATCAACGCTATTGATGCTGGTGCTGCCCACACCTGTGCTCGGGCGAGCAGCAATGCGCTGGCGTGCTGGGGGCTGAACACCTCCGGACAACTAGGTAACGGCTCCACCACGTCAAGCAACGAGGCGGTGGGTGTGACCGTGAGTGGCACACCGCTGGCCAGCCTCAGCATTGCTGGGATCAGCGCTGGTGGTGCTCACACGTGCGCAGTCTCCGTCAGCGGAGTGGTGGCCTGTTGGGGCGAAAACGGTGACAACGAACTCGGAAATGGTGGCACCACAGACAGCGACGTGCCCGTTTCACCAACCCTGGCATCCACCCCCATTGCCACCGCAACAATCTTGTCGGTTTCCGCTGGCGAAAAGAACACCTGCGTTGTGGCCACGGGCGGTTCGATCTCGTGTTGGGGCAACAACAGTGTCGGATCGATCGGCGATAACACCAACACCACGCGTGATGTGCCGACCGCGATTGTTACTACCGGAACGATTCTCTCCGGCAAGACTCTTGTTTTTTCCTCAGTGGGCGATAGCACTGTGTGTGCGCTCGCTTCTGACGGAACTCCTGCATGTTGGGGCGACAACACTTTAGGCAGGATCGGTGATGGCACCACGACAAATCGTGATGTGGCAACGTCGGTCATCACCAATCCATCGGTGAGTATTACTGCGGTCACTGGCCAACGCAGCAGCGTCTTGAGCTATGGGCGCCCTGGCGATGAAATCGTTGTCGGTGGTTCCTGGTGGAACGGTTCAAAGGCCAGCACGGACTTTGTGGTCACCGTCGGTGGTGAAACTGCAGACCAAACGCTGGAGACCAACAGCACGGGAACCCTTAGTGGCGGCATCACGGTGCCCGCCGGAGCGGCCCTGGGTTCTGGCTCCGTGGTCATTACCCAAGGCACCGATTCGGTCACGAAGTCTTTCTATATCTTGGGCAGCCGCACTGTGGCGGTGTCACCGACTTCGGGTCTGCCCGGAACGGTGGTGAGTGTCAGCGGTACCAACTTTGATCCCACCGCCGCAGCAGAGATTCGTGGTCTGACCTCAACGAGCGGTCCGACGGCATCCAGCGATGCTGCCGTTGATGTGACGATCACTTCTGGTGGCTCGGTGCCATCGACAAACTTCACTGTGGATGACTTTGACACCGTCTCCATTGAGGTGCGCGAGAAGTCACCTGGTGGAACACCATCGACCGATTACGCGCGGGCTGCATTTACCGTTCCTCCCGTTACGGTTTCGGCCACCGCTGTCAGTGGCCAGCGTTCCGGGGTTACCGGGTATGGCCGCCCAACTGAAGTCTTGACCGTCACCGGCGCGAACTGGCCCAACGACTTGGTGTCCTCGGACTTCACGGTGGCTTTCTGTGACACCTCTGGAGGCAGCTGTGACTCCAACGCGACGAAGCCGCTAGTGACCAATGGCTCAGGTGCGCTCTCGGGAACGGTGACAGTGCCTTCGGATGCAACCACGGGAGCGCGAGCACTCAAGGTCACGCAGAATGGTCGCTCGGCCTTGTTTAACTTTGGAGTTTTGGGCACTCGCGCGGTGACCTTGTCGCCAACTAGTGGGGGACTCAGCACTCCGGTTTCGGTGACGGGCACCAACTTTGACCCAGCGGCTTTTGTCAGCATCAAGGGTGTTCGAGTCTTGTCTGGTCCGGTGTACTCGTCAGATTCATCGGTTCCTGGCTTTACTGCCGCGAATGGATCCTTGTCGGCCGTGAGCTATCTCGTCGAGGATCCCTTGACCACCTACATCCAGGTCTCTGAAGACGCCCCGTCTGGGACACCGTCAACCGATCGCGCCTATGCCTCGTTCACCACCCTGACGGCCACGTTGGCCGTGGACACCGTTACTGGTCAGCGCACAGGTGTCAACGGTTATGCCCGCGCTGGGGACGCAGTCAATGTCTCCGGTAGTGGCTGGGCTGCCAGTCGATCCTCCGGCACGATTACGGCACTGTTTTGTGCCGCTGACGGTTCTGGCTGTGACACGGCTGCGACCAATGGCTTGTCCACCAACTCATCAGGTGACATCACCGGCTCAGTGACCGTGCCCACGGGCGCGACCACGGGCTCACGATCGCTGAAGGTATTGATCTCTAGCGGTAGTGCATTCACGCCCATCAAGATCTTGAGCGCGCGAACCGTGACGTTGTCTAATTCAACCGGTGCGGTGGGAAGTTCAGTAACCGTGATCGCCGCGAACTTCGACCCAGGTGCAGCGGTGCAAATCAAGTTGGCCAAGACCGTTACTGGTAGCACGCCGGTCTACACCGCTGATACGCCGGTGAATGCCACCATCTCAGAGACGGGGAGATCCGTCCGTGGATTGGGCTTCGGCACCGTTCTCGTCCTTGGTGCCGGGCACCACGTTGTCCATGCGTTCATTCATTACTGGCAGCAACTCCACGAACACCGGAATTGACTTCGGTTCGCTGACCTCGCCGAACAAGCCGACACCGATTGCGGGCGACTTGAACCGCATCCAAGTAGTGGACCAGCGCTACGGGGCCTATGGCTGGTCGCTGACGGCCACGATGAGCAACTTTGTGGGCGCTGCGGTGTCGATGAATAAGTCCACGGTGTCGTTGAGCCCCTCGTGTGTTGCCGTGGGAGCGAACAGTGCGCCTGGTTTGACAGCTGGCGGGGCAAGTCAAAGCTTTGCTTCACCGGTCGCCTTGTGCGCCAAAGACACGCAAGCCGGAACTAGTGGCAACACCAGCGGTGCCTACAACGTTGATGCTTCAGTGGTGTTGACCATCCCAGCGTTCCAGCGCGCAGATGTGTACTCCGCGATCATTACGATCACGTTGGCTTAGACAAACTATTAGGGCGCGCTCGTGAACTGGTGATTCACGCCAGGAGTGAACTATTCAGATGCAGGTGCGTCGTTATTCAGCCGCTGGGACTCGTCGTGGATGTCGGCAGCGACTTGGCGCAGGGCTGAGTCGAATTCGTGACCGTGGTGAGCACAGAACATCAATTCGCCACCGGAGTTCAGGTGCACGCGAACATAGGCTTGAGCACCACAACGATCGCAGCGATCGGTGGCCAACAGCTCTTCAGCGTTGAGCGTCTGGTTCATTCCGGCTCCTTCGGTCATGACTACATCATCCCACGGATTGCCGTCCGTGCACCTGTTCTGGCGCGCCCGATCGGGTGAGTTCGCTGAGAGCGGAGTCACTGCATGCTGGGGGAGTGGGAGCAGCGACATTGCCAGCATTTTCGCTAGCGTCAGATCATGCCCGCTTCCTATACCGCGAAAAACCTGTCTGTTCTGGAGGGGTTAGACGCTGTCCGCAAGCGCCCTGGGATGTACATCGGGTCCACGGACGCCCGTGGGTTGATGCACTGCATCTGGGAGATCATCGACAACTCAGTGGACGAGGCCCTGACGGGTTTTTGCAGCGAGATCCAGATCGTTTTGCACCCTGATGGATCGTTAGAGGTTCGTGACAATGGTCGCGGAATTCCCGTGGATATGGAATCGCGAACCAAGCTCACCGGTGTTGAGGTCGTATTGACCAAGCTCCACGCGGGAGGCAAGTTTGGCGGCGGCTCGTATGGGGCATCCGGTGGCCTGCACGGTGTGGGCGCCTCGGTGGTTAACGCTTTGAGTTCACGCCTAGATGTCGAAGTCGATCGTGATTCGAAGATCCACCGGATGAGTTTTCGCCGTGGCGTTGCCGGAGTTTTTGACGGCGATACCCCGGATGCCTCCTTTTCGAAAAAGTCTGGGCTGCGTATTGAAGGAAAAGTAGCCAAGAAAGTCACCGGCACGCGCATCCGTTGGTGGTTTGATGAACAGATCTTCATAAAAGACGCCGCGATTTCGCTGACCGAGCTCTACGATCGTGCGCGTCAAACATCGTTCTTGGTTCCTGGGCTAAAGATCATCGTCAGTGATAATCGCGATGGTCAAAGCGAAGAAGTGTTCCAGCACAAGGGCGGCATCAGCGAGTACTGCTCATTCCTGGCCTCGGGTGGTCGCAATGACGCAGACGCTGACGGCATGGATGATGCGCAGGTATTGGCTGATGTCATCCGCATCTCTGGCTCGGGTCAGTTCAAAGAAACAGTTCCGGTCTTGGACTCCAAGGGGCACATGACCTCAACCGAGGTGGAACGCGACCTCGCAGTCGATATCGCTCTGCATTGGGGCGGTGGGTACGACACCGAACTTCGATCCTTCGTCAACATCATCTCCACGCCCAAGGGTGGTACTCACGTCGCAGGCTTTGAGCGTGCGCTGACTAAGACGTTAAATGAAGCCTGCCGAACCACCCGCATGCTCAAGACTGGTGATGAAGACCTAGCAAAGGACGATGCGCAAGAAGGTTTGACTGCGGTGGTGACCGTGCGCTTGGCAGAGCCACAGTTTGAAGGCCAAACCAAGGAAGTACTCGGGACGTCAGCAGCCTCGCGAATCGTGGCCAATGTGGTGGCCAATGAATTTGGCGCGTTCTTGACCAGCAACAAGCGAGCGGACAAGGCCCGAGCCAAGGTTATTTTGGAAAAGGTGGCCTCGGCCTCACGAACCCGCATTGCGGCCCGGCAACACAAAGAGCTGCAACGCCGCAAGACAGCTCTGGAATCGTCGTCGTTACCTACGAAGTTGGCGGATTGTCGAACTGACGACATCAGTCGCAGCGAATTGTTCATCGTCGAGGGTGACTCGGCCTTGGGAACTGCCAAAGTGGCCCGCTCGAGTGAGTTCCAAGCGTTGCTGCCTATTCGCGGAAAGATCTTGAATGTCCACAAGGCGTCGGTCGGTGACATGTTGAAGAACGCTGAGTGCGCGGCGATCATCCAGGTGCTCGGCGCTGGTTCGGGCCGAAGTTTTGATCTCGATCAAGTGCGGTACGGCAAGATCATCTTGATGTCCGATGCCGACGTAGACGGCGCACATATCCGCTGCCTGCTATTGACGCTGTTCCACCGCTACATGCGACCACTTCTTGATGAAGGGCGCGTGTACGCGGCGGTGCCTCCACTGCATCGCATTGAAGTCGTCACCGGTGGTGGCAAGAAGAACGAGTACGTCTACACCTACTCGGATCAGGAAATGCGCAAGGTGATCGCTGATCTCGCTAAGAAGGGCAAGCGTTACAAAGAGCCCATTCAGCGTTACAAGGGTCTGGGCGAGATGGATGCCAGTCAGTTGCGCGAAACCACGATGGATCCACGCAATCGAAGCCTGCGCCGCGTGACGATGAACGATGCTGAGGCAGCCGACAAGGTATTCGAACTTCTGATGGGCAGCGATGTGGGTCCACGCAAGGAATTCATTGTTGAAGCTGAAGGATTGGCGCAGGCTCGTATCGACGCTTAAGCCTGCAGGTGGGTGAGCTTTCCGGTGGCCACGTCGTAAATGGCTCCTGCAACATCAAGGTCCGTGGGAAGCAACGGGTGCGAGGTAATCGCACCGATGTCCTTGCGCAACGTCGCCATCGGATCCTTGATCGGGCGAAACTTAATGCTGCTCGTGTCGATGCCGTGACGTTGGTCAATGAGTTCGTGTAATTCAGCCTCAGTCGACTGTGCCATTCGACATTGCGTGTGCGGCATGACGAGTACGCGTTTGACTCCCAACAG
>JAPLBW010000005.1 GCA_026392555.1 Actinomycetota bacterium | reverse complement strand
AACGATGAGATGCAGGACGCGGCGAATTCCAAGAACTGTGTTGTGTTTGTAATCCAGTTTCTGGAGGTCACCCATGAGTTCTTGAATCTTTAGGGTGCTCAGGTCTTGCAGTTTGCGTTTGCCGAGTTTGGGTTTGATGTACCTGTTGTACTTGTATGTATAGTCACCCAGGGTCGATGCTTTGATTTGATGTGGTGCATCATTTTTGAACCACCATTGGGCAAACTGATCAAGTGTTTGGTCGCTGCCTTCAGACAGGTTCCCGGCATCTCGTTCCTCTATGAGTTGCTTGAGTAATTTTTTGGCACCGGCTTCAGTCCGGGCTGTTTTGCTGCGACGCCGACGCTTGCCGAGAGGGCTATCGGGAAGGGATATCTGGGCGACCCATTTGTCGCCCTTCTTAAACACTGTTCCTGTGCCGTATCGGGATCGCTTACTGGTCATCTAGACCCCCAGTGAGCGAGGCAACCGACTGCTTCTTCTTGCACAGTTGGATGTATGCATCAAGGGCATCGTTATCGATGCGCATTTTTGATCGCACGATGATCGGCTGCAGCCGATTGGCTGTTATCTCACGGTAAATCGTGGATTTTGACAGATTTGTCATGTCCGCTACTTGCGGAATTGTGTAGAGCACTTTGTTCATTTGTTGTACTTTCGAGGGGTAGGGCGTGCCATTCGAATCGAGTGATTCGAAACCAGTTCTTCTTGAACTTCTCCCCCGAAACAGACTCTCCGTGGCGTCAACGCCGCTTTGTTCCACTTCCGTTCTACTGTTGTTGATTATTTTAGATGCACCAAATGGACCTATGCAAATCGGGAAAACCGGTTTCGCCGCTGGCGAAAAGTGGGGGAGGTGCTGACTGACTTTGCCAATAAGAAATTGGCTGTCTAATTGGCTGTCCGCGATGGGACAGTTAACAGGTAGTGCGGGGATTTCCTTGGTGCGCCTGTAGGGATTCGAACCCCAAACCTTCTGATCCGTAGTCAGATGCTCTATCCGTTGAGCTACAGGCGCGTGGCTGTGAAGCCTGCGAAAGCATACAGGCGCGCGCATGACCAACCATCAGCAGGCGTGAGCGCTTGGCTTGCGACGCGGAGAGACCCGTCGCTGCGCTCCTCCCAAATCTCGAGCGCTCGCAGACGTGTTGTGCGCCGGCTACCGCCGGCTACAACACGTGGCGGAGGCGGAGAGATTTGAACTCTCGATGGGCGATAAACCCAAACCGCATTAGCAGTGCGGCGCCATAGACCGGACTAGGCGACGCCTCCCCGCACCCACAGCAGAAGCGATGAGTGCGATGTGAAGGCTACCCGAAGCGCGCTAGCCCCCCGCTGTTGGCTTCAGCGCATGCGTTTCTCACCAGATGAAAGACAGATAGGCTGACGAACGTGAGCCCGAGTAAGCCAGCCAACCGCCGAACGCCTGGCACCAGTAGCGCCCGCAAACTCATCACCACCGTGCTGACGTTCACCGCGGAGCACCCCACCCCCACGATCAATGAACTCGCAGCACGCGTGGAAGTGCCGGTGTCCACGATGTATCGCTATATCTCGCTCTTGCGCGAAACCGGATTAGTCGAACCCATCGGTGACGGTCGATTCCGCCTCACCGACGCGGTCGTTGGCCTCAACGCTGCCGCTGACGCGGGCCGCACAACCTTGCTTGAAGCCGCCTCTAGCGAATTACTGAATCTGCGAAATCTCATTGATGAGACAGTTCTGATCGCCCGCCGCGGTGGTGAAAACGCCTACTGCGTCGCGCGCGAGGAATCCTCACACCCGGTTCGACTGCAGTTTGCGGTCGGACAAGCGATGCCGTTGCACTCAGGTTCGGTGGCACGAGTCCTCCTGGCCAGCATGCCCACTCGCGAACGACTGGCCTACCTCGAAGCTCGGCGCGATGAGATTGCGGTTGATCGCCTAGACCTACTCACGCCCACCGCGCTCGATGATGTTCGTCGCGCTACGTGGACGCAGTCCTACGAAGAAGTTGACGCAGGGATCTGGGGATGCGCTGCCGCGATCGAAGTCGACGGAAACGTCGTTGCAGCTCTGGGAACTGCAGGTCCCATCCACCGACTCGATGACAAGCGCCGAGCCACCGTGATCAAGCAGGTTCGAGCCAGCGCTCAAGCCATCAGCGCGGCCATGACCCAGACCAGTGACTGATTGAGCCGTCACGCCACGTGATGTTAGGAACTGAGCGTTTTATGAACTGAGCGTTTTATGAACTGAGCGTTTTATGAACTCAGCGCAGCCAATTCGTTGCGTACTCGCGCGATGGCCTCATGGGCCGACGTGAGCATTGACGTCCCGCGCAGGTATTCCTTTTGTGCTTCAACGTCATCTTGCAACGCTCGCAGCATCGCATTGCGGGCCTGACGAGCGGCTTCATCCTTTTCCTGCATGTCCTTGAAGTTCTTCTTCGTGTTGGCTTGGACGTAGGAGTGACACACTTCGCTGCGCACTACACCATGAATTTGCGCCGCCTTGTGCGCATCTGCTCCGCGAAGCTCCACCGCTTCGATCACATCACCTGCAGACCAGGCGTCATGAATCCCACTGTTCATACCAAAGCCACCCAGCGGGTTATTCATGTGCGCTGAGTCTCCAGCCAACAGAATGCGATTGATCGCGAAGTTCTTGGCCACGCGTTGATTGACTCGATACAAGGACTTGCCAACCATCGGGAAATCAACATGCTCATGACCCAGGTCCGCAAGAACACTGTTTAGCCGTTCTTGAATCCGCTCGTCGGTCACAGCTACGTCATCGTCCTCGTCCGGGCTCACTGCCATCAAACAACGCCAATGGTCAGGAGTCTTGAGCAAAACCATCCACTCGTCAGGGTCAGTGATGTAAGCAACTTCGGCGAGATCTGTCATGACATCTCGGAATTCAAAGGTGGTTGACATCACCAAAAAGCGCTCGGCAAAAGTTTCGCCAGGAAATTCAAAGCCAAACGATTGGCGAACCATGGAGTTGGCACCATCGCACCCGATAAGCCAGTCGCACTCCACGCGCGTTCCATCGTTCAAAATTGCTACGGCGTAATCAGTGTGATCTTCTGCAGTCGCCACTCCAGCGCCATAAAAAAGATGGGCGTTGGGCAGTTTGTCTAGGTGGTTGCGAACTAGGCGGGTGAACTTTGACTGTTCAAGTTGGAGTCGGTAGGGGTACTTGGTTTCATCCTTTAACAGAGACAAGTCAAGTTGAGCAATAACGCCACCCTTGCGATCGCGTTGCTGGAAAAGCGGAACCATCAATCCTTGCTCGAGCATGTCGTCAATCAATCCGAGTTCGTCGCACAGTTCCAGCGTGGGGATGTGGAACGTGGATGCCTTGGAGTCAACCGAGAGGTCATCACCCATTTCATAAATGGTGACGTCAAGACCTGTCTGCGCGAGCTTCAGCGCGGCAACCATTCCCACCGGACCTGCACCGGCGATGACCACTTGCTTGCGATCGGACATCGAACGACTTCCCTTCACCTATTATTACTATATGAGAGATAGGCTCTCTCGATGTGAGAGGCTATCAGGTGTCTGTCGGCTTTGGCAAGGAGGAATACAACAGCCAGCGAGTCCCGCGCTTAACCAAGGCTTCGCGCTCGTAGGTGGGCTGGCCCTTGCGTGGTGTCAAGCGCGCATCAACAACGGCAGCTCCGGTGGCCTTGTCAAAACGCACCGTTTCAGTATTGAAATCCACAAACTTGATATTGGCAAAAGTTTTCAGGACATCTTTTTCGGCACCCGGTGGCAGATCAGCAATGGACGCCAAAATGCGAGCCGGCTTGCCACTGGAAAGTTCGGCAGCAAGTTGCTCGAGTTCATTGGCTGTCGGACCAACAGTTGGTAGCTCGGATTTCTTCGCGGGTAAGGACACACCAACCGATACGAAAACACCGACGACTAAACCAACAACAACCAAGGCTGCAACGACAGCAACCCAACGACCTTTGTTAAACATCCCAGTCCTTAATAGTCAATTCATCGAGCGTCTAGTAACAAGTCTCATTCTTTCATGATCCACGAGCAGAAAAGCCCTCCGTGGTCTCAGCGAGCGGGTTATCGCTGCCATTGAAGAACGCCTTAAACCCAAGACCTAAAGATTCAAATGGATCCGCAGGGCCGTATCTAATTTCCGCATTGTTGCTGGGCCAAGAGTGCCCAGAGCCAAACCCAAGCGTTGTACGTCAACCGCACGCACGTGTTCAGCCTGCGCTTTGGACTTGAAAATCGTGAACCTTCGCAACGTTGGACGTTAGTGGCACGACAGTGACCACACCTCTGCCACTCGACGCAGCAGCGGTATTCGCGCCGTCATTGCTCACCACGACAGCCGGGCGTCGCTTGGCTGCTTCCGAACCCCGAATGGGATCGAAATTCACGAGCCTGATTTCACCGCGCCTCACTGGCTCATGCCATCAGCCGCGAGGTGTTCCCAGTCGTGTGCATCTGGCGACTGTGACCATTCGCGAAAAGCCTGCGTGTAGGCGTCAACCAGTTCGACCGATCTCAGCATGCGCACCGCAGCATGCAAAGCAGCAGAACGCGAAGGGTAGATCTGGGCTCGGACTTGATGGTCGAGGAACTCTAGGTCCTCATCAGGAAGGCTCACGCTCAGTTTCATACCACGATGCTACCGAAGTATTACCCACAAGGCGAGCCCCTTGGGGATCAGATGAGCTGTGGAAACAGACCTGAGTGGACGCTTAGCCTTCGAACTGGTCAAAGTGTGGAAGCACGTTTTCGGCCACGAGCTTCAGACCTTCCATCGGGTCGTCAAAGAGTCGAATCGATAGTTCGGTCAAGCCAGCCTTTTCAAATACTGTGAAGCGCTCAATTTGTTCATCTACCGCACTCAGATCGCCTGCTGACGAACAAGCAGCAATCAAACGGTTCACGATGTCTTCGGGCACATCTTCAATCACGCCCGAGCGCGTCCAAAAGGCCTTCGCGAAGTTGGCCCACTTCTCAATAACCAACGCACGCTCTTCTTCGCTCACGTAAGGAACCATGTCGTACTTGGGTGGCAACAGTTCGGCGCGGAAAACTAACTCGCGACGTGCCTCATACATCGACTTCTCGACGTCCTCCTTGATGTGCCAGGCCCAAAAGTTGCCGACGCGGAAATCCTCGAGGGGGATCTCGCGCTCAGCCAACCCCTTGCGCAGGGAAGCCATGTGGTGATCAATCTTTTCGGGTGTGACATCACTCATTTGCGTTCCGTCAGCGACTCGGCCCGCCATCTCGAGCATTTTGTCTCCGGTGGAGCAGGTGAACACCTTCGCCGTTGGAGCGCTCTTCCACTTGTGGTGGAACGGCCGAGCGACTTTAAAGACTTCGCCGGGATAGCCACGCGATGGTTCGCCCGACACCACGGCCTTACTAATCTCGACCGCTTCTCGCACACCACGCACCATCCGCAGTTTCGTCGGATTTTGCTCAATGCCGATCGCGCTCATCAGTGATCCACCACCACCAATCGCGACAACGGCTCGACCATTGCTGATTTCGTTCAGGGTCAAAAGTGCATTGCCAATTTTGAGTGGCTGCATTTCGTAAGGGCTCACCGCCAAGATTCCCAGGCGGATGCGTGATGTGGCCATCGCAGCTGGTGCCAGGGCGACAAAGGCATCGGGGTTTTGGTGATAGTTCGAATGCCACAGCGTTCGGAAACCGTAATTTTCCGCAGCAACAGCAATTTCTGCTACTTCAGCGGGCGAAAGGTCGGGCTCCAAGATGATGTCAATTTGCATGCCTCATCGTCCCACATGTGTGCAGAAAGTGAGACCGCTCGCTCTCAACAGCGCGCTCCTCCCGAATCCCACAGCTCGCATGATGTAAGGCCCGCACCCGTTTGGAGTGCGAGCCTTAAATGGCGGAGGGCGTGGGACCCGTCGCATCCGCTCCTCCCGAATCCCAAAGCTCGCATGATTTAAGGCTCCCACCCCTTCGGAGTGCGAGCCTTAAATGGCGGAGGGCGTGGGATTCGAACCCACGGTTGAGGATCACTCAACAGCGGTTTTCAAGACCGCCGCACTAGGCCACTATGCGAGCCCTCCACCGCAAACCGTACCGGTTTCGTGCCCAGCACTTCCCTGAGGTCTTCACCAAGTTGCGAATTCGCTACACCCGCCTAGGGTGAAAATATGACCGAACAACAGGTGTACGAACGCATTGCTGTCAAACGTGGTTTTGAAGTCCGTAAGTACGCACCCCACGTGGTTGCTGAAGTGACCATGGTCGGGCCCTTCGAACGAGCTGGCAATGCTGGGTTTGGTCCCTTGGTTTCCTACATCAGTGGTCGCAATCGCAGCGGTACCAAAGTTGCTATGACGGCCCCAGTAATTCAAGAACCGTTGGATGAGCCGATGACCTATCACGTGTCCTTCGTGATGCCGGCCAACTCAACGCTGGATGACCTACCTGCGCCCGGTGGTAACGGAGTGAGCCTGATTGAGGTGCCAGAAACCCTCGCCGCTGTATCGATGTACTCCGGACGATGGACGGAAGACAACTACAACAAACATGTAGCCCGACTTATTGCCAACATTGAGGACGCCGGTTACACCGTTGTAGGAAAGCCACGCTTTGCGCGGTTTGATCCACCATGGAAGCCATCGTTTATTCGACGCAACGAGGTTGTTGTTCCTATCGCCTAAAGCGATGCGGCCACTGCCTCACTCACAGACTGCCCCGTCGCTATCACGATCGCGATACCAGGAATATTCACCATCGCGCCCGCGGTAATACGGCCCAAAGCCGGCAGCTTTGGCCGCCGAACAGGTACCAAATCGCGGGTCAAGGCCGGCGCCACTGGATGTTCCCGATGCGGAACTGCCGGAATTGGCCGTGGGATCGCTGAAACCGCTCACCGACGTAGGGCCGCCACCGGTGATCACTTTTTGACTAGGGCAGCGTTGCAAAACTTGTGTCAACGCATCGAGTTCGGCGCTAGTGATGCTCAATCCGTACTTCGCCTTCACACCAATTTGTCGAGCGGCGTATTGGCACCAAAATCCGCGGTTATTCGGTAGCCACGTCGCGGCGTCACCGTCGCCCTTTTGTCGATTTTGACTCGAGTCGACTGCCAACAAATTCAACGGGTCGTTCGCTATGGCGATGCGTTTGTTAAATGTCCACCGGGCTGCTCCGCTTTGCCAAGCATTTGACAAGGCAACGACGTGGTCAATATCAACCTTGGATGCACCGCGAACAAAAATCACCGTCGTGCCGGTGTACGGATCAGCTAATCGTCCTGAGCTAACCACGCACCCACTGCTTCCAGAACGCACCACAATGGACGTGAGGTCTCGTTGCAAAATGTCGTTGCGCGTATCGCACCCATTGCGATCAACGTCGGCCCAGGCTTGCCCGAACTCCGCGCGCGCGTAGCCCGTCTTCGGTCCACGACCAGCAACCCGCAACGTCCCCAAGACCGACAGGGCTGATGTGCTGCTCACCGGTGGTGCAGGAGCTGGTGCTGCTGACTGTGGTGGAGCAACGACTTCTGGGGTTGGGCTGGCAGGAGATGAGGGCGGGAGTTGCTCGGAAGCAGTGGTGATTGGAGGTTGTGGAGCGCTGGCCGGAGTCGGTGTCCCACACCCGACAAGTAGCGCTGCCACACCTAAGGCAACGCCTAGCTGTCCTCGACTCACGGCTGGCTCCCACTCCATCATCACCATATTGTGCACAAAACGGACAAAGAATTGTCCATCTGGCTACGAACCAATCAGCCCACTGGGGTTACATCCCCACCAGCATCAACGGTATCTTTTTCACCTTATGTGGCTTCCCCCTCATATGGGCCCTTGGGCCCCAGTGAGTTTCCGATTCGCGCCCGCGCGTTGCTTGGCAAACCGCGACGGCGCTATCCGTGCGATGTCGCGCAGCATTCGCCTTCTTCTAGTCGCTGTCGTATCGCTTGTGGCTGTTGTGAGTTTGGGAGCAGCCAGTGCACAAGCTGACACCCAAAACCCACCCGGAATTTCCATTTCCACCTTGGACGTGCAAGGTCAACTGGTGTTCTTTCGTTTAACCAACACGTTGAACAATCAAGTTGCCCCCGTCGTTAGCGTGAGCGGTACCTCAACCGATGGAACCCCGATTTCTATCCCGGAATTGGCCATCGGACAAATCCTTCCGAATGAAAGCACGTCTGCTCAAATTCCGTTGGGAGCAAGTCCCGCGAACTTGAGTGTCACCGTGCGTTCAGGACTAGTGCAAACTAATGCCACCTGGCCCCTTGCAGAAGGGGGCATTCAAGAACTGCGTCCCGGTGGAACCGCACCGAGCCCACCAAACCCCGGCAACAACACAGCGCTGGTTTTCGCTTTCACCGGGGTCGCGCTGTTCTTTGTCCTGATCACCGCGCGCATCGTGTTCGTCTCTGGTCGAGTCACCCGAACCACCAAGCGCGCGGTCAAGATTCGTAACGCGCGTTTGGAAGCTGGACGCCGCGCCATCGAAGCCGGTATGACTCGATTCTTCCCACCGCCGGCCGGAACGCCCATTACTGAAAAGCGTGGCGGGGCCACGTTGCGCGCACCGTCGCCGGCTGCACTCATCGCACCGGTTGGCGGACCAGCCCCCGCCGTATTAACCGAACCCACCGCACTACCCGTACCCACCCAGGCCACGTCGGTCGCGACCTTGGCACCCCCAACGACTCCTCCGATCACTGGCGCGGCACCTGATCTGCCCCCTCCGGCCATGGCTGCGCCCCTCCTGCCGCCACCGCCGCCGCCACCACCGACCGCCGCACCCGTGCTCGGCCGATCAGGACCTCCCAGCGGAAAGCGCATCGGCTAGAAGCCTGCACCTAAGCGCGCTTTAACGTCCCATCTACTCTTGAGGGTTATGCACGCAATCGTTTGTTCTCAACCCGGCGGCACCGAGGTCATGCAATGGACCGACGTTGCCGATCCCGTTGCCGGCACGGGCGAAGTAGTCGTTGCCGTCGTCGCTGTTGGGCTCAACCGCGCAGACATCTTGCAGCGCAAAGGCTTCTACCCACCGCCCGCTGGTGCTAGCGAGTACCTCGGCTTGGAATGCTCTGGCGTCATCGCTGAAGTTGGCCCCGAAGTCACCGACTGGAAGGTCGGCGACGAAGTATGTGCGCTACTCACCGGCGGTGGCTATGCGCAAAAGGTCGCCATACCTGCGGGCCAGTTACTGCGCGTTCCGCACAACGTCAGCTTGATCGATTCGGCTGCCCTTCCTGAAGTCGTCGCAACGGTCTGGTCAAACCTGGCGATGTTGGCCCACCTGCGCGAGGGCGAAACCCTGCTCATCCACGGGGGAACCTCTGGGATCGGAACGATGGCGATTCAAATTGCTCGTGAATTGGGCGCCCGCATCATCGTCACCTGTGGAACACAGGCCAAAGTTGAGGCTTGCCTGGCCATCGGAGCCGACCACGCCATCAACTACCGCGAGAGCGATTTCGCCGAGGAAGTAAAGGTGCTCACTAACGGCAACGGGGTCGATGTGATTTTGGACGTCATGGGCGCCAAGTACCTCGAGCCCAATGTTCGATCCTTGGCAGCTAACGGTCGCCTGGTAGTTATCGGCCTCCAGGGCGGAACGAAGGGGGAGTTGGACTTGAACCGACTCCTCACCAAAAGAGCTGCTGTCCTTGCCACGTCGTTGCGTGGGCGTCCGGTCGCTGAAAAAGCCGCCATTGTGGATTCAGTGCTTGAGCATGTGTGGCCCCTGATTGAACAAGGCACCATCAAGCCGGTCATTGATCAACGCCTGCCCATCACCAAAATCGCTCAAGCTCATGACCGCATGGAAGCTAGCGAACACATCGGCAAGATCGTCTTGACGATGACCCCTGCCGACCACGTCTGAGAGGATGGCTTCATGAGTGATTCAGCAAACCCCAGCGATGACGGTGTAGTTATCGGTCCCGATAGTGAACCTGTGCGCAGCATTCCCGTGGACACCGATGGCGACGGCCAACCGGATGCAATGATTCCACTCCCCTCTGCCCATGAGGGCGAGGACCTCACCGACTTGGTTTCGCAGCCGGCCAAGGTCATGCGGATCGGCAGCATGATCAAGCAGCTCTTGGACGAAGTACGCAACGCGCCGCTGGATGAGGCATCACGCGCACAACTTCGCGAGATACACCGTCGCTCAATTTCCGAACTCGAAGCAGGTCTTGCCCCCGAACTCATCGACGAGCTGGAGCGATTGACCTTGCCGTTTACTGAAGACTCCATCCCCAGTGACGCTGAGTTGCGGATTGCCCAAGCCCAGCTTGTCGGCTGGCTTGAGGGCCTGTTCCACGGGATTCAAACAGCCTTATTTGCCCAACAAATGGCCGCACAGGCCCAGTTTGAACAGATGCGGCGCGCGGCTTTGCCCATGGGTTCCGAGTCAGGCGAGATAGATCAGGCTCCCGATCACCGAACCTCGGGTCCGTACCTATAAAGAATCAACCGCTCGAGGCGTTATGCGTGGTCTTGAGTTGAAGCCGCATCACTTAACGTTGCAGCCGCAATGCGACGAACGATGTAGGGCGAAAACCATCCGTCGTACTTGGCCTGCAAGTCTGGCCGCTTCCAGTCGCGACCGGTAATGGTTCCTCGACAAGAGGACGTGCCGCACATGCAACGGAACTCGTCGTAGTCGGCGGTGTCACACGTGGCGTAATCGAAAGTCAACTCTTCGCCGGCTGCGACATCACGCATCGTGACCAACATGGCCGAACCCAGCAACCCACACGTAGGTTCGCACGAGTGATTGAGCATGTCGCCTGGCTCAGGTGATTCCGAACTCACTAAAAATAGGTCGTCATCAATTTGAATCGAGCGGCTCTGGCGTACATCATCAAAAGTGGCTAACACTTCACCCGAGGTGACGTAACCACCAAAAGCGGCAACTGTTGTTCCAGCGGGAATAGCAACAGTGGCAAATGAGCCCCAACCCTTTTCGCCAGCTGGATTTGCTTCAGCTAATGGCGACAGCCAACTCATGTCCATACAACACCTCGTTCGCACGATGCTTGATCGGTCCCAGCGGGGGGAAGTCCACGCCGGTCGTAAAACACCCGCCACATCCGTAACGGAACGACAATGGTGCCACTAACTCCCCGCGATGTCAGGGGCGGGTGGGCACATTCTTTACAAATTCAAAATTGCGCGCAGGGCATGGGCCACCCCATCAGCGTGTACCGAGCCCGCCCGTTCAGCCACCGCCGCCAGGACCGCCGGATGGGCATTTTCCACGGCGAGGGCTCGTCCCGCCCACGCCAACATCGGCAAGTCATTGGGCTGATCGCCAAACGCGATGACCTGATCGGCTGAAATCCCGCGCTCAGCAGCAAAATCTGCGAGCGCTGTCGCCTTGGTGATCCCCGGTGCGCTGATTTCTAACAAGGTGTCATTGGGATTGGAATGCGTCACCGTCGCCAAGCCCGCGAGGATCTCCTGTGCCGAAGCTAGGAATTCATCAACCAACGGTGCGGCGTCAAATCCGCGCGTTGGGTCCGGACCTAGCGCGTTCGGATCGCTCGGCGGTTCAAACTCCTGCGGAACGCGCGCCAAAATTTTGATCAACCCGCCGCCAACGACTAACTCATCAATAGGAGCCAGCGGTGGATTGTCCGGCGTAGGCCACCGTGGAATGTAATGCGGTTCGCGACCAAACTCCACATCAGCGCGACGATTGATGCCCACACGTTCCACAGCAAATCCCGCCGTCGGTAAGAGTTCGCGAATTCGGCGGGTGATTTCGAGTGCTTCGCGCTCATCAAGTACGTGAGCTACGTCAATGTGCTCGGTATGCAGGTCCATCACCACTGCGCCATTGGCGCAGATCGCAATTCCTCGGTGCCCGGTTTCCTCAACAATGGGTGCCATCCAGCGCGGTGGCCGACCGGTGACAAAAACGAGGAGCCGGCCACTTTCTTCAACAGCACGAAGGGTTTCACGCGTGAAATCACTAATCCGCCCCTGCGGATCAATCAAGGTGCCGTCAAGGTCAGTGGCAACCAGCGTGAAATCACTCACGCAATCGGGTCCAAGGTGGAGCGATTGCGCATGTACGGCCGCAGGGCTGCCGG
>JAPLBW010000155.1 GCA_026392555.1 Actinomycetota bacterium | reverse complement strand
ATCAGCCATGAGCCACACTTCGCGAACGGTCCACGCTTCCAAGCCTTCGTCATTGAGCAAGGCGGGATGCGCAAAGGGATTGCGTGCGTCGGGATAGATCGCCTGGATGGCTGCTTCGCCGGCAGCTAGGTGATCGGGGTGTGATGCCCCAATGCGTCCCCAGTTGCGATCAGGAGATTGAATCAACATTCGATCGGGTTGCACCTGACGTATCACTCGTACAATGTCACGACGCAAGTCGTGTGAAACAACGAGCTCGCCATCGAGGTAGCCCAAGAAGCGCACATCGGTGACTCCACACACCTTCGCGGCGGCGATTTGTTCAGCACGTCGGATGGCTGGAATTTCGGACCGGGGGACTTCTCTATCTGCTCCACCGGCCCCACCATCGGTACAAATGCAGTACGTCACTTCAATGCCAGCGGCCACCCACGAGGCGATAGTCCCGCCGGCCCCGAAATCGACGTCATCAGGGTGGGCCGTCACTACAAGGGCTCGGGAGACATCAGTGATCACAACGGACCCATTTCTGCGGGGCGCGCCCGCCCGGATACGGCCAAATGGCTGATTATCCGCCTATCGTAGGCGTTGCTTCAAGAAATCTTCCCCCTACTGCCGATAGATGAATATGCCCACAAAACGCGCGACCAGATTCCTGGTAGTTCTCGGGCTCGGTGCCAGTTTCCTTGTGGCTCAACCATTAGTCACACAGGCAGCGCCACCGAGTCCTGTTACGCGTGTGTTCACCCAGGCGATCGAACCGCAGTCTGAGTATTTTTCGCAAAAGATTTGTGACCCGATTGCACGCCCTGGTGTTGTGGCCATCAAAGACCTCCTGCTCAAGACCTATGGGGATCGTGTCATCTATATCCCACGCTACGGGTGTTCCGGCCTCAGCGAGCACCACGAGGGCCGAGCTCTCGATTGGATGATCAGCGCCCGCAAGGTTGACCAAAAGGCGACGGCCGCCAGTTTTATCGCTTGGCTGCAAAAGACCGATGAGTTTGGTAACAAGATCGCGATGGCCCGCCGGATCGGCGTGATGTACATCATTTGGAACAACAAGATTTGGCGCGCCTACGATCCAGGCCGAGGGTGGACCGAATACAAGAGTTGTTCATCGCGACCTTCAACGGGCAATGACACCGAGTGTCACCGCGACCACGTACATATTTCCTTCACGTGGGATGGAGCGATGGCAGCGACATCGTTTTATACCGGCCAAGTGCTGGATTCGGGTGCACCATGTGGCGCGATCGAAAGCCCTGGTGTGAGTTCTCCGGCACAAACTGGCCAGGAGTTCGTTGCACTCCCCCCTGTTCGAGTTCTTGACTCTCTTCGAGGGCTGGGCGTGGCGAGCGCAAAGAAGTGTCGCCTTGAATTCACCAGTAACACCAGCCCTGGCCAACAGATGGAAGTTCAAATAGCCGGCCGGGGTGGGGTGCCCGCCAATGGAGTCAGCTCGGTTGCACTGTCGGTACGCGCCAAGACCAACGCACCATCTTCTGTGTACCTCTGGCCAAGTGGTGGTACCCGCACGGCTGCGGTTGCCCTGAAGGTAACTGCGGGAGGTTCCACTCGTTCGACGATGGTGGTTCCCCTGGGGCAAGATGGCAAGGTTTCGCTGGCCACGAGTTTGGGTGCGCAATGGGTGAGCGCTGATGTGGTGGGTTACTACCAGCAATACGGCGGAATGCTTTTCAATCCCACTGAACCAATCCGCGCCTATACGAATGCCACGATTGCTGCTAATTCAGCGAAGACCATCAAGCTGGGCAATCACTACGGGATCCCAGCCGATGGAGCGGGTGCCTTCACGTTGACTGTGGCAACTTCGGGCGCCACCAGTGCTGGAAGCCTGCGGGTGTATCCAGTCGGAGCCGCTGAATCAACGATGGACGTGGTGTCGTATCGGGCCAAGTTTCGAGTCGCGAATTCATTGATCGTCCAGTCACGTAGGGACGGGTCATTCGTGATGGAGAACGTCAACGCGAAATCGTCGGTCCAGGTCACTATTGACCTCAATGGGTGGTACGGCTTGACGGGGCTCGGGCACACGGGTGCCAAGGCGAAGCGAGTATTGGACACCAAGTCGGGTGTGGGTGCTTCGGGTGTCGTCACTGCTGGTCGCAGCGTCAACTTCGCGGTGGCCAATCAGCTCGGCATCCCGGTCAATGTAAAAGCGGTTGCGCTTCAAGTCCTAGCCATCGACCCCGCGAGTGGAACATCAGCCCGCTTTACATCGAATAGTTCGGTTGCCAGTAATGGCTACCAAGTCAGCGTTCCAACAGCCGGACCGGTGGCTCAATATGTTGTGGCGCCGGTTGGATCCAATGGCAAGGTTTCACTGGTTGGATTGTCCGGGAGCAGCAACTATCGCGCTGATGTTGTTGGCTGGTGGACGCCGGTGGCGACTCAATACACCGTCGTATCTGTTCGATCAGTGCCAAATGTCGTGCTGCCAGCTCAACCCACCATCACGGGACGTGTCGCACCTCTGGCTCTAGCCGTTGGTAAGTCTGTGGTGCTTCAGGAATTTGTCGTGGACAAGTGGGTAACCGTAAGAAGTGCGCCCCTGGGATCCGGTGGGCAATTCAGTGTGGTCGTGCCGGTCACGACCTATGGCGCGCATTCATATCGGGTGTACAAAGGTGCGGGTAGTTGCTCCGCACTGGGTTGCACCATGCAGCCTTTTGGCACGAAGCCACTCGTGGTCCGTGCCGCTGCAACGTATGCCGTCACCGTTGCACCCTCTAAAACTGTCATTCGTAGCGGTGCACGCATCACGTTGACGGGCAAAGTGATTCCCGCTGTAGTTGGCTCCAAGGTCAGCATCCAGATTCTCAGTGGCGGCATCTGGAAGACCCTTGGTGTCGCCGTTGTGCAAACAACAGGTGCTTACAGTTTCCCGGTCACGATAAGGAGCCGCGGGCTACGCCAATTCCGCGCATATAAACCGAGCGACAACTGTTCATTGGGCTTCTGCGACCTGCGCGCGGCTAAGTCAGGAATCGTTCAAGTCACCGTTCGCTGATCACCCTGTCGGTTGCTCTCGTAAGATCAGGGGATGTCCACTCTCTTTCCTGACTCAGCCAGTGCGGCTGAATCAGACCTGCTGACTGGACTAAACGACCCTCAGCGCGCCGCCGTGGTTCATGCGGGGACCCCGCTCTTGATCGTGGCTGGAGCCGGCTCGGGTAAAACGCGCGTGCTGACCCACCGGGTCGCCCACTTGATTCGCGCGCGCGGTGTGCGCCCTAGCGAGCTCCTGGCCATCACCTTCACTAATAAGGCTGCCGGTGAGATGAAAGAGCGTGTGGCCGAACTCATTGGGCCGCAGGCTAAGTCCATGTGGGTCAGCACTTTCCACTCAGCCTGTGTACGCATCCTTAGATCCGAAGCTGATCGCCTGGGTTACACCAAATCCTTCTCGATTTATGACTCAGCGGATTCGCAACGCTTGATGACGATGGTGTGCCGAGAACTTGATCTCGACCCCAAGCGCTATCCACCACGATCATTTTCGAACCAAGTCAGCAATTTCAAAAACGAACTCATTGACTACGAGGCCGCCGCAGCGCAAGCCACGAGCCACCAAGAGCAAACTGTGGCGCAGGCTTATGCCTTGTATCAACGACGACTGCGTTCAGCCAATGCAATGGACTTTGACGACCTGATCATGCTGACCGTCAACATCCTGCAGGCTTTCCCCGAGGTTCTTCAGTCTTATCGGCGTAGATTCGGCCACATCTTGGTCGATGAGTACCAAGACACCAACCGTGCGCAATATGTGTTGGTGCGTGAACTTGTCGGTCCGGCGGTTGGTCCGATTCCGCAAGCTGAACTATGCGTGGTGGGTGACTCGGATCAGTCCATCTACGCGTTTCGTGGCGCAACGATTCGCAACATCTTGCAATTTGAGCAGGACTTTCCGAACGCGACCACGATTGTGTTGGAACTGAGCAGGACTATCCGAACGCAACCACGATTGTCTTGGAACAGAACTACCGGTCAACGCAAAATATCCTCAGCGCTGCCAATGCCGTGATCTCGCAGAATCCGAACCGTCCGCCCAAGACCTTGTGGTCTAACGCGGGCGCCGGAGCGCAGATCGTAGGGTACGTCGGCGATGACGAACACGACGAAGCTCGCTTCGTCGCCGAGGAAATTGTTGAACTCGGGCGCAATGAGGGAATTCGCCCGTGCGATGTCGCGATTTTCTATCGCACCAATGCTGCATCACGTGTGTTTGAAGAAGTATTCATTCGATCAGACATGCCCTATCGCGTCGTGGGGGGTGTGCGGTTCTACGAACGCAAGGAAATTCGTGACGCGTTGGCCTACTTGCGCATTTTGGCCAACCCGCAAGACGAAGTCTCGTTGCGCCGCATCCTGAACGTGCCCAAACGCGGCATTGGTGACAAGGCTCAAGAGGCGGTGGAGACTTTGTCGCGCCGCGAACGCATTACCTTCTGGGAAGCGCTACGTCGTTGCGACGAAGCACCTGGTCTTGCCACGCGTTCGCGGACTCAAATGCAAGCTTTCGTCGAACTTCTCGACGTTTTGCAGATTCTTGTCGAAAGCCAGACCCCTCCGGCGGAGATTCTCGAAGCCGTGTTGGACCAGACCGGTTACTTGTCGGAACTGCGGACTTCGCTAGATCCGCAGGACGAGACCCGTATCGAAAACTTGGCCGAACTCGAAGCCGTGGCTCGTGAGTTCGAGGAAACCGCTGCTAACAATGACGAGCCAGCCACCCTGTTTGAGTTTTTGGAGCGGGTCTCACTGGTAGCGGATGCGGATTCAATCCCCAAGGGTGATGATGGTGGCGGCGTAGTCACTTTGATGACTCTGCACACGGCCAAAGGCCTGGAATTTCCGGTGGTGTTCCTCACCGCGATGGAAGATGGCGTCTTTCCCCATATTCGTTCTCTTGATGACCCAGCTGAATTGCAAGAAGAACGTCGACTGGCCTATGTCGGGCTCACGCGTGCGCGTCAACGCTTGTATCTCTCGCGTGCTGTGTCGCGTTCCACGTGGGGTGCACCCAATTACAACCTTGCATCCCGGTTCCTGGAAGAAATCCCCACCGAGTTGCTGGATTGGCGACGCGAAGCAGAGGTCGCGCACTCCGATCGTTGGAAGGCGGTGCCGTCTCGAACGCCATCAGTGTTTGCGCCCGCTGCTCGCCGCAGTTCTGGGCAACCTGTTCTTGATTTGGCGCCAGGGGATCGGGTCACGCACGACAGTTTTGGGTTAGGAACGGTGGTTGCGGTTTCCGGTGAGGGAGATAGGGCGCAAGCCACGGTTGACTTTGGCTCGACCGGCGAGAAGCGTCTGCTCCTTCGCTACGCACCCGTACAAAAACTCTAGGTTCCTAAGCCATGCCGCTTGAACCACGGCATAGGGTTCACCGCCACCTTGGGTGAGGTGTGCAGTTCAAAGTGCAAGTGTGAACCGGTGACATTGCCGGTCGTGCCGACACGGCCCACGCGTTGACCGGTGGTGACGGTGTCGCCGACCGCAACATCGACTTTCGACAAGTGGCAGTACCACGTTTCGATACCGCCCTTGTGGCGAAGCTGCACCACGATGCCACGACGACCAAACGATTCGGCAAAAATCACCACACCGCTTGTCACTGCGCGAACCGCATCACCGGTGTCGCCATCAAAGTCTTGTCCGGTGTGCTGACCCGATGACCAGTTTCCACCAGAGGCGCCGAACGGCTCGCCCAAGCTGACTGAGCTCACGGGCCATACCCATGTGCTGGCAGTTCGCGCGGCACGAAGTCGCGCTTTGCTTCGCGAAGCTCGTTGCGTCGCGACACTGCGAGCTGTTGCTGCTCGAAGAGCTGGTTGTGCGCCGACCCGGGTGATGGCAACAGTTGCTTTGGCAGTGACAGTTGGAGCGTTGCTGACGGTGGCAACGGATGGACTAGCCGAGACAGATGGAATGGCAGCGTCGGGAGTGAGGGCTGTACCCACAACCGCAAGAGTCACACCCATCACTCCAGTCACAACGCAGCGCGCGAGGTAAGGATGCACGCGCGAGCTCCTGGGGGTGTGGTCTGACATTGAAAGCGTCCCAGGGATCGCCTGGGACGCAGTAAGGCAATGGTACGCAAGGGCCCTTGGGCGGTCATCAGGTGGCTGACGGACGGGGGATGGGCCGATCTACTGATGGGTTGGAGTAGGCGTGGGTGGTGCGTAGCTCGCAAGCGCGGACAGATAGCGTTCACCCTGTCGTTACGGGTTGAGAAGAGATTGCCCTCTCGCCCCCCTTCAACTCAAGTTTGAGGACTCCACGCGTGGATCTGTACGAATACCAAGCCAAGGATCTATTCGCTAAGTACGGCGTGCCGACACAATCGGGAATCGTCGTCACTACCGCCGCGGCCGCTCGCGATGCAGCCGAAAAGAGCGGCACCACCGTTGTGGTCAAGGCCCAGGTGAAGACCGGTGGCCGAGGAAAAGCCGGTGGCGTCAAGCTCGCCGAGACTCCTGCTGAAGCGCAGGAAAAGGCTGAAGCCATTCTTGGCCTGGACATCAAGGGCCACATCGTTCATCAGGTGTTGATCACCGAAGCCAGCGACATCGTCGAGGAGTACTACGTCTCCTTCCTGCTTGATCGTGCAAACCGCACCTACTTAGCCATGGCCTCAGTCGAAGGCGGCATGGACATTGAACAGCTCGCTGTGGAGCGTCCCGATGCACTGGCCAAGATTGCCGTGGATGCCATCGAGGGTGTTACGGCCGCGAAGGCTGCTGAGATTTCTGACGCGGCTGGCTTCGCTCCGGAGATCCGTGACCAGATCATCGACATTTTACAAAAGTTGTGGGTTGTCTTCATCAAAGAAGATGCCACGTTGGTTGAGGTCAATCCTTTGGTCAAGGATCCCGCCGGGAAGATTTTGGCTCTTGATGGCAAGGTGTCCTTGGACGAGAACGCGGACTTCCGTCATCCCGACCACGAAGCACTGGTCGACAACTCAGCTGTTGACCCACTGGAGTTAGCAGCCAAGGAAAAGGGCTTGAACTACGTCAAGTTGGACGGCGAAGTTGGCATCATCGGAAACGGTGCTGGATTAGTGATGTCCACTCTCGATGTCGTTGCCTATGCCGGTGAAGAATTCGGCGGCGTAACTCCTGCGAACTTCCTCGACATCGGTGGTGGCGCTTCGGCACAGGTAATGGCCGATGGGCTGGAAATCATCTTGGG
>JAPLBW010000127.1 GCA_026392555.1 Actinomycetota bacterium | reverse complement strand
GTCGCCGGCGCCTCCGACTTCGCCGGGCAAGGTCTCGGTCCGGCACCTCCGGCGGACCTTCTTTCAATGTCCCTTTCGTGAGTCAAAGTAAGCGTTATCCCTCCCCACTGATCAAATAGCGATACGTTGGAAAATCAAAGCATTTTCACACCAACGTGGGGAGACTTCATGGCCACGCTTTTCATCCAACACGACGTCGAAGATTACGACATTTGGTACGCCGGATATGTAGATGCAGAGGACCTTCGCAAGGAGCACGGCTACATCTCAAAGTCGCTGTACCGCCTGGAAGGTTCCCCCAGCACCATTGCAGCCACTCACACCTTCCCCACCAGCGAGCAGGCCGTGGCTTTCCGTGATGACCCACGTCTTCGCGAGCGCATGCAGAACATCGGGGTCATTGGTGTTCCCCGAATTGAGCTGTACGTCGAACAGGAATAGCTCTTCGAGCCTTCAACGAGAAAAGCGGTGCTGCCTATTCGGCATCGCTTTTCTCGTTGGCCGACATGTTGTGCGAGCAGGGCACGCGGTCTTTGAAGTCGCTGGCCCTAGAGATCAAGAAGTGGCCCGATTCAAAGAATAGGCGCCTGATCCCCTTCTTAAAGACCGCTGGGTCCCCATCGTCAATGTGCTTGAGCAAATCCGCGGGCCGATGGGTAAATCCAGTAACGAGTTTGCCGTCGACCAGCTCAAGTTCAACGATGGCGAACTCCCCTTTTTCATCGCTGACCACATCGACGACTTCGATCCACACCACCTCGACACCGCGCTTGTGTAGCGGCTTGCGGGTGAGTGGGCCAACCACCTTCCACTCGTGCATGAAGTGGGCGAAGTGTCCCCCTCCGGTCACCCGACAGTTGGTCAATGGCTCACTCATCGCCAGCCCCCGAGCCGAACAGGTCAGCATGAGCATCCGTCTGCACCCAACGCTCAAACTGGCGGTTGCACAACACGTGCTCTGAACGTCGCAGTCGCAGCAGCGTGATCGCGTCCTGGGCCGAATAACCCTCGATCATCAAAGCGAGAGCTAACACCAAGCCGGAACGATTAAGACCAGCCTGGCAGCGCACCAAGACCCGATCGCCTGCGCGCCAACGTTCGTGTGTCCAACGCGCGGCTTGAATGATGCGGTCCTTGTCCTGTGGGGCGAGCATCGAATCAGGAAAGCCAAAGCGATGTTCGACCACGCCCCAGCCAACCGGTTGCGCGCGCGCATACAACGTGACCACCGCATCAAAGCCGTGCATGGGGATCAGGTCTGGATTGTCTTTTGGCACGGTGACGACATCAAGATCACCGGTTCCGCCCATGAACAAATTGGGCAAGATCTCGTGCGGCAACCAGTCGACGTCTTCGGTGCCCTCCCATTGCGGCGACAAAGCGTCTAGCGCGTCATCAGATGGCATAACAACTCAACTTTCGATAAGGGGGTTTCAGATGCGAAAACCCGCACTTCCGGGGGAAGCCCATTGGCTTCCCCCGGCTGGTTTATCCCTTGGGAGCACCGTGCGCGGGTGTGCGCGGTTGCTGGAGCGACATGGCCAAGGGGCCAACTGCGACGCTCACTCTTTACCTGTTTTCCACTCTAGGTCAGGGGTCTGACAACAGTGGAAAATCGTTAGGCCGTGTGCTGAGTCCAGACCTGGCCATCCCACCAACGCCAGGTGGCGATGCCTTGCGGAGTCCAGACCTGGCCATCCCACCAACGCCAGGTGGCGATGCCTTGTGGATCGGGATACCAGTTAGGCGGTGCCGCAGGAGCTGGCATGGACTCCTCATGCGCGACAACCGGCTCAGCGGGCGGCTTCTTTGGGGCTCGCGCTTTGCGGGGCGCGGACTCCTTGGCAGCTGCCTTCTTCGGGTTCAACACTTTCGTGTTGTAAATACCAGCACCGGGGATCCGGACAGTGCGGCGCACTTGGCCTCGCGTGTTGGTTGACATCCGAAAACCTGGAATGCCCACCGAACCGCTCAAGCCTCGCTTGGTCAGCGTGACCCGGAAGGGTCCAAACCCTTTCGAGCGCCGCAACTGCCATGCCATCGTGTCCCCGATTCCTTGTTTGAACGAGCCTACGGCCTCAGACCTAGTGCGCGTCGGCAAACAGATCGTGGCGCTGGTTCAGAACCAGCAAGTGCACCAGTTCCTCGTCCCATTCCACGCCCGAGATGGAGGTAAACAGGCGATCCGACTCACCTAGACCGACGACCTTGTCAGCCAATCCAGCCTTAGCAATGCGGCTGAGTTCGACAGATTCCAAGCCATCAATGAAGCGGTGGACACGACGAGAGGGCGTGCGCACCGAACGCACTCCGCGAGTATCGGCCAATGCGCCACTGATCAGGGCATCCCAGGCCTCAACCAAATCCTCGTGAGTGGCAAATACCTCAAGCATGATCGGGTGGCCATTAGCTGCCACAACAACACCGACTTGACCATTGAGCGGGCGCACATCGCTGCCGACAGCCTGCTCCTCGACCAGGTTCAAGTAGTCAACATAGGAAGCAGTCTTTGAGGTGAACTGCATCGAGGAAAAGCGATCAACCTCGGCCCAGACTTCATGCTGCTTGCCTTGCATACTGCCCTCAAGCTTGGAACGCAGACGCGGTCCAGTCTTGCGTCCGCGGTTGATCTGCTCCCCGGCGCCAGACCAACGACCACGTTCGACGCACTTGACGCTCACTACTTCGGATGCGCCAGTAGCAATCAGCACCGGCTCGGCAATGGCGCGGTGCTGCCAGCCACCTTCGAGCAAGTCGCCGGCCAACAACAACACCGGCTCGGCACTGTTATTGGTCACCACGAGTTCGCCGACCACCGGCGAACCCTCGCGTTCGGAAACAACCAGCGACCCTGACTTATTACTGAAAAAGCGCTTGGTGGGGGCGGGCTTGTCGGCCCACAGTGGGAAAACCGTCAATGGGCCGACTTGGCTACCTCGGCCCACATGCAAGGTTGGGAACTTCATCTGTACTCCTCCCGTTTGGCTAGCTGATGCCAGCACCCTCATTTTAGCGCAGATTTGCGCTAAGTCCTAATCATGGCATGGCCCACCGACAGTGGCCCCAGATCCAGCCCCCGGATTTTTTTTCTAGGCACGATTACCGGCTCATAGGTCAGTGGGCACAATGGCGTCATGCCCACGCTTACCCACCGCGGTGTCCCGCTCTACTACGAAGTCCACGGGCAAGGCCCGACGGTCTTGGTCATGGTCGGCTGGGGCACCTACACCGACGGCGCATTCGCCCAGGTCCCGTGGGCAGTGGCTGAAGGTCGACGCGTGGTCCTCATCGATTGGCGCGGCTTGGGTCAAAGCGGCGACAACGACGACATCCCTGCCACCACTCGCGCACGCCAGCTCACATCGTCGGCATCGTTGGCATCGGTGCCTGCGTTGCCCAATGGCTGGCCATTGATCATCCCGAACTTGTGCGATCACTGACCATGTCGGGTGGATGGGCCCAACCCGATCGCCTGTTCACCGACCAGATGAACACCTTGCTTGATGTAGCCAAGACGCAGGGCTTCTTAAAATTCCAGGAACTATGCGCGCAGTGGTGTTTTGATCCGAACTACTACAACGAGCGTGCCGATCAATTCCTTGGAACGCACGGCCCCTGGTCACACCTGAACAACAACATTGATGGCATGCAGCGCCTGGTGGAAGCCACCATCACCCACGACGCCGCTCAGCACCTGGGATCGATCACGGCACCGACATTTGTCATCCACGCCGACGGCGACCTATTGACCGGCACACGTTTGACCACGCCGCTCGCAAAAGCCATCCCCCAGGCCGCCAGTGTGCTAATTGCGAACCTGCCGCACGTCGTCGCGGGCCGAGAACACAAGAAGTTGTTCTCCGATGCCATCGGGGACTTTCTCAACAGGGTGGAATCGAACTAGGCGCGCGTAGAAAAGGACAAATTCCAGTCCTCGCGGTGCTGCCCATCAATACTCAACTGCCACGCAAACCGACCAAAGGCTCGCAACTGCAGCGGCGGAATCCCCAACGCCATTGGCACATCAATGGGAACGCCGGCGGGATGAGCGGCTGGACGCTCCACTTCAAGGCGAACACCAATATGCACCGGGTTCACCGCATCGTCGACTTGTTGAACGACGGGGTGGCCATCTTCGTCAATAAGCGAGAGGTCTAGTTGAAGCGGCGTTCCGGCGCGGTCCCAGGGAACCATGACCAACATCGCAATGGCACTGGGTGGGGTGTGTGAATCCACCAACGACCATCCACCACCGTTGATATACAACTTGCCATCGGCAACTTGGGCGTAGTCACACAGCATCATCGTTACCTGCATCAGTTATGAGTCCGAACTTTCAGCGGCGCCGCCAACCACTTGCGCGATCGAGCAGTCCTTGATGCGGTCAATGACAATGGGTTCACGGTCTTCAATGTCAACGGTTAACGTGCCACTGCAACCAGCGTTGGTCAATGAACCCTTGAACGTGGCTTTGAAGGCCTTGCGAGCAGTGGTCCGCCCCACGCACATCACATCGCCTTTGGCGCTTGCCTTTGCCACGTTCAACGTGAGGTCGCTGGTGCAATCAGGTGGAGACACCAATGTCACGCCAGCATCACGTGCCACAGAGGTGGCCACGCGCGAAATCACCGCAGTAGCCGCGTCCTTGGTGGCAGTTTCGGCCGCCTTCTTCGCAACTACCGCGGCCTGGTCAGCGACCTGTTGGGCTTGGTCACATCCGGCCAACGTCAACGCCAGCAGCGCTACGAGCGCCACCCCTGCGTATCCCCCACGCGTTGTTGTCTTCACCGGACCGACTCTACGCGTTGGACCTAGCCACGACCGCATCCATGGGGGCCGTATGCCAAGGTGTCAGCGTGTATTTGTTGCGTGCGCCTGAAACGACCCTGGTCAAAGACCCCCTTGATCTGTCCTTGGCCGACTTGCAACAGCTCTACGCCGTTGATGAAGCCCTGCCCATCGTGCGAGCCAACCTGGTGACCTCACTTGATGGCCAGATCAGCGCAGCCGATGGTCGCTCGGAGTCGTTATCGACTGAGGATGACCGGTTGATCTTTGCCCTGCTGCGCAGCCTCAGTGACGCGATCATCGTTGGTGCCCAAACAGTGCGTGCCGAGCAATACAGACTCCCCGCGATCACGCGCGAGGAATTGGTGGTTGCGCGCGAGGAGTCCGGCAGAGAAAACCCGCCGGTCCTGGTCATCATTTCGCGCAGTGGCGAGTTAGATCCCACGTTGGAATGCCTCAAACAGCCAACCATCGTCATCACACCGTCAACCACATCACCCGAAGCCATTGCCGCCTTAACCAAGGTGGTTGAGGTGGTGCAATTACCGAGCGAAGAGATCTCGTTTCACCAGATCATCTCCCTATTGCGTGATCGGGGCTTGACCCAAATCTTGGTCGAAGGTGGCACCGCCCTTTTGAGCGCAATGCTGGAGCAACAAGCCATGGATGAGCTGTGCTTAACCTTGAGCCCCCAACTCGTGGGAGCACAAGGGCAACCTTTGGTTGACGGGATCGCAGCCGGCTCAAGCCTTGAGTTAGCACACCTGGTGGCAGCCCCCAATTGCCTGTTCACCCGTTACCGCGTTGTCGGTGACTAAGCGGGCGATCAAACCCCAACCGAAAAGATCTTGACTCCACCGGACACCCCTGCCGTACCGTGGGTACATTAGCCACACATTCGATTTATCTGGAGGGCTTCAATGGGCGACTACGCGCCGATTGCTGGTTGGTATGAGGCCCCAGATAACCCTGCACTGATTGAGTTCTGGGACGGCCAGAAGTGGACTGGGCACCAGGCCGCTCCTGAACCTGAGCTGCAAAGCGTGGGTGCACAAGCAACGCCTACGCCGATGGCCGCTCCGGCGCCAGCTGCGGCACCGAACCCGTTCGCTCCTGCTGACCCCGCCACGCTGCCTCCTCCCGTTCCGCAGGCGCCCGAGGTACCGGCCTCGACAGGCAAGAAGAAGTTCTCCCTGAATGGCCGCCTCATTGGTTTGATCGGCGGGATCGTGGTGCTCATCGTTGCGGTGGCACTGATCCTCACCAAGATCTAAAGTTTCCCCGTGGGAATTTTCGGAAGCGACAAGCCATCAAAACCTGAGCGCGAA
>JAPLBW010000190.1:13702-17149 GCA_026392555.1 Actinomycetota bacterium | reverse complement strand
GTCGCTTTGATGATGCTGTTTTGTTAGCCGATGCTTGGCTTGATCAAGCGACCTCGCTACCTAGCCACGGCGAACTCGAGGTGTGGTCACGCCGGCAATGGATCGATAAAACAGCCAAGCAATGGCTTCATCTTGTTCACCCTCTGGCCTCCTGCGCCACTGATGCCATGGGGCCGCGCGCGCTCATGGCAAGTGACATGATTCCGCCCGAATTCGCTGCCGTCATGGATGGCCCCATGGGCCAGCTGATGGACAACTTGGGCTCAATCATTTTCGCCACGCACGTGGGTCAGGGATTGGTCGAACTCAGTGGCAGCGTCCTCACCACCGCCGACATCGGAGTGTGCGTAACCGATGACAGTCGCGCGGCACTGGTTTTGACCAATCTTGAAGGCTTTTCTCAGGACTTAGGGATCACGCCCACGGACATTGATCTCTACCTCACGCTGCGAGCGCGGGCCCACCAACGTCTCGCTGCACATGCTCCATGGCTGACGGCTTTATTCACTGCAGCTATTGATGACTACGCCCGTGGACTCAGCCTGGATCTATCAGTTTTGCAAGAACAAATCGAAGCGTTAAACCCCAACGACCCGGCAGCACTGTCAGAGTCACTTGCTTCCGGCGTGTTCGCTCCTCCGGAAACACAAGAACAACTTGACGCGCAAGCCCGACTCGAAACACTCATTGCGTTAATTGATGGCTGGATTGATGATGTGGTGACGCAAGCATCCGGCGCCATGACCTCGGCCGTTGCTCTACGCGAGACCTTGCAGCGCCGTCGCGCCACTGGCGGTCCAGCGGAGCAAACCTTTGCCTCCCTGGTGGGCCTGGAGCTTCGGCCGCGTCGCGTACGAGAAGCCAGCCAACTGTGGGCCAGGATCCGTGAGCAACGAGGAGTGGCTGGACGTGATGCGCTTTGGGCGCACCCTGACTTGTTGCCCACTGGGGAGGACATTGACTCCCCCGACAACTTCCTTCGCGCCATTCCGCTCGATCTTTCCGAACTCGATGACCTCGAACCGTTTGCGGACAACGAGAACTAACCCTTCGCTGCCGCCCAGCCTTCGAGATACCCCTGGGCGCGCACGGCCTGCGGGTACCGATCCATCAGGCTTTTAAATTCAGCAGAATGATCAGGGACCAGTAGGTGGGCAATTTCGTGTAGGACGACGTAGTCCACGACGAACTGCGGCATCGGCTGCAACCGATGCGAGATGCGAATAGTGCGATCGGCCGGAGTGCACGAGCCCCAGCGCGATTGTTGATTGGTGACCCAGCGAATTGAAAACGGATCAAGCGTGGTTTGCAAGTATTTATTCGCAAGGAATTGAGCGCGTTCGAGCAGAGCTTCGTCACTGGGTTTTTGTCGTGGGTCCGTGCGATCAAGTCGCTGCACCATTTCAGCAATGATCTCTTGTTCTTGAGAACGCGGTGTTGATGCTGGCATCAAAATGACCACCGTTTCGCCGTCGCGATAGGCAGAAACCGTTCGACGTCGACGCTTACTTCGACGAATCTCAATCTTGGGTGACTGCTCCGATGACATGTGGTGAAACTAGCCCACGTGGGCAGTGGGTGCGATGGGACTCGTGGGACTAAATGTGACATCCGCGTGACAAATATTTTTTCTCCACACCCACAGTGGATAAAACTAGGCACGAAAACCGGCCTAAGACAGGAAACTCCTTGAGCTATCCACACAACAACCCACAGGTCGCCCCCAGGTTTGTTTGACTTATCCCCAGAGCATCCACAACATCGTCCACAAGCAGGTAGAAAAACTCGTTGACGGTAGGTAGTCACGCCCCTTACGTTCTTCGTAGACGAAGCCCTCGGGATAACGCTCCGTCATTCGCAAGGGGAAGGCGAATGACGGAAATCGCGACCTGAGGGCTTTGTCATGTCCCAAAATGTCCATAATCGCCTGCGACACGCGGGGAAACCTCACCAGAGTGGCCAAATCTAGGCGTCCGCAGGCGTACCTTGAAGGCAGTCCAAGGCGCGGGCCTTGAACGCTGCAATGGAGGAAGCAATGGCCGAGGAAAGTTACACCGGAACTGCCTACTGCGTGAAGTGCCGCGAAAAGGATGTGCCCTTCACTGGAGTTGTTGTCGAGAAGAACGGTCGACGTATGGCCCAGGGGATTTGCCCCAAGTGCGGTACCAAGTTGAACCGAATCTTGGGCAAGGCCTAAGACTTCAGCGTTTGACCTGCTGTTGTCCCCAACAGCTATTCCCCACTTTTGCCAGACCTTGTATTTAGTGCGCCCTCAGAATTGGTTCTGAGCAATCCGCCATTGCACCACGAAAGCCCTGTGGAGAGCGTTCTTCTCCACAGGGCTTCTTCGTTCATCGTGGTCCCATGCATCTCCAACTCAAACCCGGTCTCGTCGTCCTCCCCCTGAGCAACACGAGCGTGCAAATTGGGATCGCTCCCGGCCCCACCTATCGGTTACACGACCTCAGTCCTTCGATGTACTCCTTTGTTTCACTCTTAACCACATCACACACCTGGTCCCAGCTACTTCAAGGCAGCGGTCTGGATGAGGCAGTAGCTGTGGGATTAAGAAACCAACTCGCTAACGCCGGCTTACTCACCATGCACCAACACAGTTCAACAACAACACAAGATCGGGATCGACTGGACCGAGCTCGCCTCCACCACGACAGTGCTGCGTGGTCCTTAGCCAATCCGCTCGCTGACAGTCGCGACATCATGAACCGGCGATCAAATGCTTGGGTGAAAATCCATGGAAGTGGTCGTTTGGCCTTTGGCCTTGGACAACTCCTGGCTGCCGCTGGTGTGGGCCGAATAACGGCCGCCACATCCAGGGCGCTTACCGAACAGGACTGCGCCCCGCTTGGGCCACTGCCCGAGCACTGCGGCCAGCCATCCCACCGAGCCCTAATGGATCTACTGAGGTCGCACTACCCGAGCGTGCATCGGGTAGCCCGTCCGCATGAACCACCTGACGTCACATTGATCGCTAGTGAAGCACCCTTTGCCCCTTTGGACCTGTGCGACGAACTCGTGAGTCAGGACCGGGCACATCTGCCCGTCGTTTCGCGTGGTGGCGGTTTTGTCCTCGGACCGTTCGTCATCCCTGGTCAATCTGCGTGCGTGCGTTGTAACGAACTTGTCGACTCCGATCGAGATGCAACGCACGCGTGGATTGCTACAGCGATGCGTACCGACCCCTCGCCACCTCAAGCCTTCGACGCTGTCCTTGGCACCTTGGTCACCTCGGTCGTCGCGCTTAACACGTTGGCATATATCGACCAACTGATGACACCTCAGTTGCTCAACGCAGTGGCAACGACAACATTGCCTAGCGGCGAACTCACCGTGACTGCGACCACGCCACATCCAGCCTGTGGGTGTGGGTGGTCGCAGTCAGAGCGCTCGTAGCTACCGGCATCAGGCGGCCGAACCAGCCATCCTGCG
>JAPLBW010000190.1:6474-13667 GCA_026392555.1 Actinomycetota bacterium | reverse complement strand
TCCTGCGCGGTGCACGCTTGTACGCAATCACTCGCCCACGGTCGAGCAATGCCCCGCCCCAGACTCCCCATGGCTCGCGGCGCTCTAAAGCTCCGGCCAGACAAGCTTGACGCATCGGGCACACGCGACACACGACTTTGGCCTGCTCGAGCTCGTGTGGATCCTCGGAGAAGAACTGCTCAGGTGCATCTGTGCAGGCGGGGATCATCACGTCGTCGGGCAAGAGGTCACTCGGCGAGATCAGCGTAATCATGACGTGCCTTTCATTTTCTGTGAATCGTTTGTGTGCTACGGAATGGGTGGAATCGGGCTCCTGGGCAAAAACAAAGGCCGCGGTCCCCAACGGGTCCGCGGCCTGACAATGGCAAAAATCAATTAGTCAGGGGGTCCCGGGCGCGCATGCTTCTTGGCGCTTGCAGCAAAATAAGCCGCAAACGTCGTCGTGCTCGCCCATCGGCGAGAAGAAGCAGACAACATCGAGATGTCCTAACCAATTAATCGTGTTGACGGATGTCAACAAGTCCAATGATAACGCACGAAAAATCCGTGCTCGACTTGGTGCGTGTCGCACTGATCTGTTTACGCGTGAGCCCTGCCTAGAGATTTGGCCCTAAGGGGTGTTGGCAACTGCCGCTTGCGACGCCGCCAGTGCGTCCTCGGCAGAGCCACCATCGAGTAGGAGGCGCACGGCTGAGCCGTAGCGTTGGAGCTTGCTCTGGCCAATCCCGACAATGGCCAAGAGTCCAGCCTCATTGCTTGGTTCAGCCTCAGCAATGGCCTGCAGCGTGGCATCGGTGAAGATCACAAAGGCGGGAACACTCACGCGGTTGGCCTCGGCCAATCGCCACTCACGCAGGCGATCAAACAACGCCTCATCGAAGTCAACCTCGCAGGTCAAACACCGCTTGAGTTTGCGTTCGGCCGCAACGGTGAGGACCTTTTTGCACACTCGGCACTTCACTGCGGATTTTGGACCCTTCACCACGCGAGGCTCGGCCACGATCTTTGGCGCAGAGCCAACCACTGCCGCAGCCAACCACTGCCGCACCAAGCGCTGCCAAGAAGCGCGATGGTTCACGAGTGCCTCGACCATTACGCGACTTAGACCACGACATCACGAGTTCGTCACGGGCCCGCGTGATGCCGACGTAGAACAACCGGCGCTCTTCAGCGATTTGTTCACTCGTTGACGCATGAATGAGCGGAAGGGTGCCATCGACCAGACCGACAAGGTGAACGCATGACCATTCCAAACCCTTGGCGGCATGAAGTGAAGCAAGAGTGACGCCATCAACTGCCGGAGCGTGTTGGGCCGCCGAGCGCTCAGACAACTCGAGAACAAATTCGGCAAGCCCGGCTGTTGGAGTCGATGCCTCGAATTCATCAGCCAATCCAGCCAGAGCAGATAGCGACTCCCACTTTTCGCGCACTGCTCCTGCACCGGAGGGAGGGTTGTCGTCCCAACCCATGCTCAGTAAGACCGCGCGAACCGCCTGCCCTAGTCCAGCGACCGATCCCGTTGGCTCTACCGCAGCCCCGTCATCCACGTCCTGGTTGAGCAGCCCACCAGGAATGGCCCGGGCCGCTCCGCGAATCAAGGTCATGGCTTGCCGTACTTCCGGCCGGTCGAAAAAACGCTCCCCGCCCCTGAGTACATAGGCGATCCCCGCTTCGGCCAGGGCTTGTTCGTAGTTCTCCGACTGCGCGTTGATGCGATACAAGATGGCGATTTTGCTCAGTGGAACACCAGCAGTTTTTTGCGCGGCAATGCGTTGAACAACAGTGGCGGCTTCTTCCAGTTCATCGGCGCAGACCACAAGCTCTGGCGCCTTGCCACCGTCGCGTTGCGCTTGAAGCGTGAGCGCAGGAGTGCCCTTGGGTGCTGCAGCGTGCAGGACGGCATTTGCCGTTGCAATGATTTGTGGCGTCGATCGGTAGTTGCGGATCAGCGAAATCTGAAGCGCGTTCGGGAAGCGTTGTGCGAACGTTTCTAGGTACTTTGACTCAGCCCCGGTGAAGGAGTAAATAGTCTGCGCCGAATCACCCACCACTGTGACGGAATCACCATCGCCTAACCAGCCCTTGAGCAAGCGGTCTTGCAATGGGTTAACGTCCTGGAACTCATCGACGACGAAATGGCGGTAACGCGCCCGAATCTCTTCGACGACAGCGCTTTGCTCTTCGAGCAAGGCCACGGTTAGCAAAAGAATGTCCTCGAAATCGAGTTTTCCGCGCTCGCGCTTGACCTCTTCGTAGGCCTGATAGAGCCGAACAAACTGCTCCGGCGTCACCGGCGGCTCTCGGCGCTGGGCGCGCTCGAGGTAATCGCCAGGAACGATGGATGAGACCTTGGCCCATTCGAGTTCACTGGCGAGGTCACGGATCAATGCCGGATTGGTGGCAAGGCCTACTCGGCTGGCAGCCATCGCCATGACTTGCGCCTTGGACCCCATCACGTCAGGCATCTGCCCACCGATAGCTCGCGGCCAAAAGTAGGTCAGTTGACGCAGGGCCGCCGAGTGAAATGTTCGGGCCTGGACTCCGCCAACACCCAAACCGCGCAAGCGTTGGGCGAGTTCGCCAGCAGCGCGCGTGGTGAAGGTCACCGCGAGAACCTGGCTGGGATCAATCACTCCGGCATGCACGCCATAGGCGATGCGATGGGTGATGGCACGCGTCTTACCTGTTCCAGCTCCCGCTCGAACAACGACCGGGCCAAAGGGTGCTAAGGCGACTTCCCGCTGTTCGGGATCGAGTCCTTGCAGGACTTCATCGGGCGTAGGCACCCCCGCATCTTCGCAGTCGGGGGTGACGCTCGCTACAGGCCTAGGTGTTTCTTGACATCTTTGAGGCTGGGATTGGTCGCTGCCGTGCCGTCCGCGAATACCACCGTGGGAACCGTCTGGTTTCCGCCGTTGACCTGTTCCACGTAGGCGGCCGCCGTTGGGTCTTGCTCAATGTCGACTTCGGTGTATCCAATGCCCTCGCGATCCAACTGTTGCTTGAGTCGCTGGCAGTACCCACACCAAGTCGTCGAATACATCGTCAGCGTTGTACTCATGCTCACTCCTTCGCTCATGACTAGATAACCCTAGGGGCGCGGAAAATATTCCGCATGACGAGCCAACGAGTACGGTGGTCGGGTGCTTCGAATCGCCACCTTCAATCTCTTGCACGGTTTACCCGTGATCGGTGGCATGCCCCAACCCCAACGCGATGCGGAGGGGAAATTCACTGGCCCTCCGATCAACCTTGATGACAGCGGCTTACGCAAGGCCATGGATCAGCTCAACGCCGACATCGTCGGGCTGCAAGAAGTCGATTGCTTTCAGCCGCGAAGTGGAATGCATGATCAAACGGCGATTGCGGCCAAGCAACTTGGTGCAGCACATCACTTGTTCGCCCCTGCCGTGATGGGCACACCGGGCGACCCTGATGGTTGGCGAGCCGCCACACCACAAGATGATGCTGACTTTGCTGCCGGGCTCGATGTTGGGCCGATGTACGGAGTCGGGCTGGTGTCTCGCTTGCCGGTTGAGCAATGGCGCGTGGAGCGCTTTAGTGCACCGCGCGCTCGGCTTCCTTTGATTGTGCCCACTCCCGATCGCCGACCCACCATCATTTCCGTCCCGGATGAACCTCGTGTTGGCATTGTCGCGGTGCTCACTGGTCCTGCTGGACCCTTTACGGTCGCAACCGCCCACCTCTCTTTTGTTCCTGGCATCAATGTTCGTCAACTGCGCGACTTTGCTCGCCGCACCGCACACTTACCCCGACCCTTTTTCCTCATCGGCGACTTCAATTTGCCTGGACGTTGGCCAGCACGCATCACCAAGTTTGATTCCTTGGCGCGCGGCGGCACCTATCCGTCGTTTTCACCACGCATTCAATTCGACCACGTACTGGCCGACGGTTTATCCCCATCGGTCCGCCGTCATGCCCGCACCATGGCACTGGAGATCTCTGATCACTGTGCTGTTGCCGTTGACCTGGAAGGGTTTGACGCCTCGAACTAGCCGGTAAACAGCTGTTCGATCGATGCGGCGGTCAGGTCGCTGACATCGGGACGATCCAAGCGCTGATCGAGGACGTAGTAGAACCCCACCTTGACCCGATCAGGGTCAATGCCGTGCATTTTCGCCCAGGCAATGCGATACACCGCGAGTTGTTCCCGGTCGGCTGGCTTCGTACCCGTCTTCCAGTCGATGAGATCAAAGGTGCCGTCGTCATCTTGGTAGACCGCATCGATGCGTCCAACAATCACGCGACCGCCCAGGACGATTTGAATGGGCGCTTCGATGGCGTACGGCTGGCGGTCCGCATAGGGACCAGCTTCGAAGGCCTCCTGCAGTTCCTTCAGCTTGTCATCGGCCACCACGAAGTCGTCGTCGCTAGCACCGAGCAATTCGTCGCGATTGATCAAGGCCCGCTGACCAAATCGAGCTTCAACCCACGCGTGGAAGTCTGTACCGCGCGTTGCCGCGCGAGCAGGTGGTCGTGGCATCGGGCGCAACAGGTCGCGAGCAAAGCCTTGACGATCGTGGGTGAGCCGCACAATGGCTGACGCACTCAGCGAATCAGGAATGGGCACCTCGCGAACGGGTGCATGTTGAATACGAGCTNNCCTCTTCGATTAACAAGCGGGCATCGCGCACCCACTGTTGAACATTGACTGGATAGGTATCAACGGGGATGTCCAACAGATCCATGGAAGTGGAGCCGGCCATGTCGGCCGCTATCCGCACATCGTTTGCTACTTCGCGACGGGCACGATCGCGGGGCGAGTCCAGGACCACTGGCCACTGCACACTGGCCGCCTCTGTAATCCACGGGTTGCGCTCTTTATCGTCGGGCTGGTCCACCCACACGTGAGTGCGAACATCGGCCACCTCACGTGCTTCCTCTAGGAAGGCTGAGGGTTTGTGTGGGGTCGTCTGAGTCACACCCCAGACCGAACCCGACATGAAGACCTGCTTTTTGGCCCGCGTCACCGCCACGTAACCCAGTCGCCGTTCTTCGGCTAGCGACAATTCCTTCATCTGTTCATCAAAGGCCGAACCGCCGCCGTTGCCTTCCCAGGTACTGATCGCTGGGAAGTCCTGTGCATCTCCACGCAATGAAAAGGGAACCGCCTGCATATGGCGGATCCACACCTTCCTTGCCGTCGTGTTCGGGAATTTATTGGCATTAAGTCCCGGAATGATCACTACGTCGTACTCCAGGCCCTTGGCTCCGTGAATGGTTAAGAGTTTGACTGATTCGGTTGGCGAGGGCTGGGCGGTGTCCAAAGCTTGCTTCTCATTCGCCATCGCTTGCAGGTAAGACAGGAACGATCGCAAGCTCACGCGACCGTCAAGATCATTGAACTCATCAGCCAGCGCCAGCAGCGCTGACAACGACTCCGAAAGTCCGACGCGTGCATCGCGAATGCTGACTTCAACATCAATCCCAGTAATGCGAATGACTTCCGTGATGACATCCACCGGTGCCATTCCGGCGAAATGGCGCAACCGTTCAAATTCCCGGGCCAACAATGCGCAGCGCTGCCGTCCTTCGGGACTCAAGTCGGCATCCCCTGGGTCCATCACCGCTTCAAGCAGGGAAACCAACTCCACGGCGTCCGCGGATGCAACCGCTTCCAGCAAGGTTTGGGTCAAGTGGTCTTCGTGTTCGACGACTTTCTGGTTCCCTGACTGCTCGCGCACCACATCGTGCGCTCGACGACTCAGCGCCAACAGATCGGCAGGGCCAAAACGCCAACGCGGTCCTGACAACAAACGGATGAGCGAAGGATTCTCACAGGGGTCATCGAGGAGCTTCAACGTCGCCATCACATCGGCGATTTCGGGAAGTTCGAGCAAGCCACCGATACCGACGACCTCAACGTTGATTCCCTGCGCTACCAGCGCGCTGTACCAGCGCGCAACATGTGAATTAACACGAAGCAAGATCGCGATTTCATGAAGCGGCGTCCCCTCAGCAATGGCTCGCTGGATGTGGGCAACCCCAGAGTGCACTTCCGCCATGGCTTGCTCAAAGAATGCGACCTCAACGCCACCGGTGGTCGCGCGATCAGGTTGTGCAACGAGTGGCTTTGCTGCCGCGTGGCGTGCGCGCACCGGCGCAGCCACCGCGTTGGCCACATCCAAGATGAGCTGCCCGCTGCGATTATTGACTCCTAAGCCGGCTTGATTGGCCTTTTGATCATCGGCCATGGTGAACTCGTGGGCAAAGATTTCGATGTTGCCTGCCGAAGCCCCACGCCAGCCATAGATGGCTTGCAGGGGGTCACCGACCGCCGTCAGGCTGTGCCCTTGGCCGAACAGGTCGAGCAGGAATGACTTTTGCGCAACCGAAGTATCTTGATATTCATCAAGCAGCACCACGGCAAACCGCGCACGCTGCTCGCGACCGATCTCGGGGAACTCGCGGGCCAAGCGAGCCGCAAAACCAATCTGGTCACCAAAATCCATCAGTGCCAAGCGTTGCTTTTCCCGGCGAAACTCTTCGACCAGGCCCAAGAGTTCTAACCGACCACCGGCTGCTGCACGTGCGTCTGCGGCCACCTTGGTGAACTTGGCGCTATTGGTGTCGCGGATGGTTTCTAGTTCAACAATGTGCGCTTGATCGTGAGCGCGGATCTGATCCGCCGAACACAACTGCTCATTCATCTCGTTTTCCAGTGCTAACACGTGCCCGGCAATCGTGGCCGGCGAACCTTCAATGAAGGTGAACGGACCCTTGGCTCGGGTCACCACGCGCATGGCCAACTGGAACCTCGCTGGTTGGGTCAGCAATCGCGAATCCGGCTCCACACCGATCAGAAGTCCGGATTCGGTCACTAAGCGCGAAGCGAATGAGTTGTAGGTAGAAACCACTGGACCGACTTCTAGATCCGGATCCGCCTGACCAGCCTCCGATTGCGCTGCACCCCAACGATCAAGTACCGCGTTGATGCGTCGTCCCAACTCAGCGGCTGCCTTGTTCGTGAAGGTCAAGCCCAAGACTTGATCAGGCGCCACTTGACCGGACGCCACCAACCACAGCACGCGCGCTTCCATCACCGTGGTCTTGCCAGTACCCGCACCAGCCATGATCACCAGAGGCTCCATGGGGGCAGTGATTGATTCGAGCTGTTCGTCAGTGAAGGCAAAGCCAAAGAATGCGGCCAATTCCGCGGGATTAGTCATCAG
>JAPLBW010000190.1:5608-6387 GCA_026392555.1 Actinomycetota bacterium | reverse complement strand
ATCACACCTTGGCCTTCGTCTTGGGCTGGGCAAGCCGTCCTAAAGTCACAGAATGTGCACGCTTCGGTGACCACCGGCGGGAATGCGCCCGAGGCGATTTGAGCCACACCATCCGCAAGCAACTCATCCATCCACGTGTCAGTACCCGGTTCGTCAGGGGCAAGTGCCGACTGTTCGCGCACGGTGGTCTTGCCGTAGGACGTGAGGCGCAACAGCACGAGCTCCGCGCCGCCCGTAATTTCCTCATCAGGAGCGGGAAGTTCGCGAACTTGAGCAATCGCGTCGTTAAGCGCGCCTTCGCGTACGGCGAGTTGATACAAGCCCAATTGGGGATTTTCTTGTGTGGAGTCCTTCGATGGCGCGGACTTCATCGTCTTGAGGTCAATCACCACAACTTTGCCCTCAGCGGTGAGTTCAAGGCGGTCGATCTTGCCGCTCAAGTGCACGTTGCGGCCGGGGATGGTGACGTCCATTTCGACCTCTTCTTCAGCACCGATCAGGCGGCGCTGATTGGCGGCTTGCCAACTCAAAAAGTTAATCAGGGCATCGCGCGCTTTGCCGCGCTCGACATCGGCCTGCCAAACGGCGTCGTAGCTGACCTCATCCCAGACGCGATCCAGGTGCACCATGAGTTCATCAATGTGCGGGGTCACCTCTTGGCTGGCAGCTTCCTCCGCTAACGCGTGAACAACACTGCCAAATCCCATCGCTGCATTGCGCGGACCATTAGCTCGAACAGCACGACCCAAGTACCAGCTCAGATCGGAAGAGCACACGTC
>JAPLBW010000190.1:0-5571 GCA_026392555.1 Actinomycetota bacterium | reverse complement strand
ATCGGGCACGTGACCAACGACTCCAACTGTGAACCTGAGAGACGAATCTGCTTCTCCGGTGGGAACGGGTGAACATCTTCACCCGAGATCTCGCGCACACCCCACCAGTTGTCCGGGTGAGCTGTCGGAACCAGGAGCTCATCGCCGACCTTTTCGCTGGCCAAACTGCCCAAAATCTGAATAGCAATGTCTCGCTCAGCCTTGTGAAGTTCATCGCCCAGCAGTTGTGCGCGCAGCGATGCAACTAAGCCGGGCAAGGTAGAGGGTCGAGGCGTTCGAGTCGTGATAGCCGTAGCCGACAAGGTCGGGTTGGAGCGAATCAACTCATCGATAAATCGTGAGGGCTGAGATCCGTTCTCTGCCGCTTCACCCACGGCCGTGACCAACAAGCGCTGACGGGCGCGAGTGATCGCGACATAGAAGAGACGACGTTCTTCGGCCAACGTGGTGGTTAAGGGATGGACGTCCTCAATGTCGTGCGCGACTAACTGATCGGCTTGCAACAAGGTGCCGCGCTGGCGCATGTCGGGCCACACGTCGGCTTGCACATCAGCCACCACAACGAAATCCCACTCGAGTCCCTTCGACCGGTGGGCAGACATCACGCGCACTGCATCTCGACTGACGCCGCGCTGCACCAATGTGTCTGCCGGAATGGACTGACGAGTGATGTTGTGGAGGAATCCGCGAGCACCACCCGCAGCTGAACGCTCTCGGTTGCGCATCGCCAAGGTAAACAGCGTGAGCACTGCATCAAGATGACGGTCAGCGCGCCGACCTTGTGCACCACCGGAATACGACGAGCGCTCTAAGCGCTGACCCCACGTCCGCACGTCATCGTTTCGCCAGGGTTGTTGATCCCACAGAGTCCACAACACTTCGTGGGGATCATCGTGCGTGGCCATGGCTTGGCGAGCGAGCACGATGACTTCAGAGAGGCGACGTGCCACTCCCGTTACTTCTTCATCGTGGGTCGCCAAGAGATCAGGGGTCAAAACGGCATCGCGAATCAGTTCGCCTGATGAGGTGGTGGGCAAGCCAAACTCGTTCGCTTGGCGACTTTCCTCACGAAGGGCACGCCCCAAGCGGCGCAACTGCGCTGAATCCCCACCGCAATAGGCCGACAGCAGGAGTGCGCGGATTTCGTCAGCCGTCACGCTTGCGGGCTCGATCACACAGCGCATGGCCGTCAACAGCGGTTCCACAGCTGGATCTAGGTGCAAGGGCAGGTCTTCACCCGCGACCTCAACCGGTACTCCTGCCGCATGTAGCGAGCGATGAAGGCTAGGAATTGATCGCGCTCCCGACCGCACCAAGACAGCCATCTGTGACCAGGCGATGCCATCGTCAAGGTGCGCACGACGCAACTGATCAGCAATGGCATCACCTTGCGCGATCGTGGATGAATAGGTGTGCACATCAATGACGCTGGTAGGAAGATCGGGGGCTGCAACTCGTTGGCGGTGGCTTCGACCGTCACCTTTGAATGCGGTGCCGGTGGAGGAAAACTTGGCGGCCACTGAAACTGCGAGGTTGACTAATCCCTCGCCACTGCGACGACACGTGCGCAGGGCCACCACTGCTGCTTCTGATCCATTCGCTTGCGGGAAGCGCACGGGGAACTCCACGATGCCCTTCACGTCAGCGCCGCGGAAGGCATAAATCGACTGATCAGGATCGCCGACAGCAATCAAATCGCGACCGCCACCGGCAATCGCCTGAAGAAGGCGCTCTTGGGCTGGGTCAGTATCTTGAAATTCATCAACAAAAACCGCGTCATAGCGTTGGCGTAGGTCAGCTTGACCACGGGACGACTGCGCAAAGATCACCGCGCGCGTGACCATCTCGGTGTAGTCGATCTCGTTCTTATGATCGAGGACATCAAGGTACTCCGACAGGGCATCGGCCACGCTGACCCAGGCGTCTCGCCCTTGTTGCTGGGCAATGGCCATCAATTCGTGCGGCTCAAGACCCAACGTGCGAGCTCGCTGAAAGACAGTCCGAATTTCAGCGGCGAAACCAGCAGTAGTCAATGCCGCTTGCCATTGCTTCGGCCATTGAACGGTTGGCGCATCGTCTTCAACATGACCCTGCAAGAGTTCGCGAATGACCGCGTCTTGCTCCGGGTTGGTCAACAACGTGCGGCGCGGGGCTCCCCACTCAAAATCCTGGGTGGCATCCCCAACCAGAGCGAAACAAAAAGCGTGAAAGGTCCACGCCGTCGCACCCAACTGGTCTGGTCCTAGTCGCGTGGCAATGCGATCGCGAAGTTCTTGCGCGGCCTTGCGACTAAAAGTTAGTACCAAGATGCGATCAGCCGTCGTTCCGGCTTCAATGCGAGCCGCAACGGCTTCAACCAAGGTGGCGGTCTTTCCCGTTCCCGGCCCGGCCAAAATCAGCAACGGGCCAGCGCCCGCGGTGGCAGCATGGTCAACAGCGCGCTGCTGTTCAGCATCGGGAGTGATCCGCGGACCAGCAACACGCTCGGGTGCTACCAAGGTGATGACGGGAGTATCTGCACTACTGCGACGACCTGCTGTTGCCAAGAACTGAACTCGCCTTCTGCTACACGCCACCTGCGGGCTGCCACGTGACAGGCGGTCGCTGTCCACCCGTCAGGAAGACCTTAGTGTCGCGTAGGTGTCTGACAATGGCCCTTTTTTGCGTAGGTATGCGGGGCACGGTGCCCAACTGACACCACATCCCCACCTGAGCGCACTGGGCGTGAAACGATGAAGGCCTATGACGCCGTTGCCCCCTGACCAGCAGCTCCCAGACCTTGGCCTGCCAGTCATCGAAGAGCCGCCGCTGCCCAACAGTGTGCGCCGGCCTCGCGACCTGCTCCTATTAGTCGTCACGATCGCCATCGCGGCAGCGCTCCTGGTCATTGCCGCTCTCGCTGTGACTACTACTTCTGGCCTCGAGGCCGACCTCATCGGCGTGGTGACCGGTCTTCCTGCCGCACTGATTTACATCGTGCAGTTCTTCGGCGGATTGGGACTGTTGATCATTCCGGTTGCCGTATCCATTGACTTAGTTGCACGGCGGCGCAATACCCAGCTGTTGACTGCTTTGGCGGCGGCGGCCATCGCGGCGTTCTTTGCCTTTGGATTGCGTTTTGCCATTGAGTACCTCACACCCGGCCAGCTTCTCGAAGCGCTCACCAAGGTCAAGCCCGATGGCACACGCACACTGACATTGGATGCCGCACTCGCCGCCATCGTCGCCTTGTTAACCGTGGCCCAACTTGCAGGCCGAAGTCGCTGGCAAATCTTTTCGGCCGTCATTGTCGGATCGGTTGCCACCACGCTGGTGCTATCCAGTTCTCTCACCTTGGTTGCCGTTGCTGAATCAATCCTGCTGGGATTCGCGATCGGCCTGATTTCCCGGTACGCCATGGGCTCACCCAGTGAGCGGCCCGATGGCATGGCCATCGCCATGGCCTTGCGCGATGCCGGCCTACCCCTGACCCACCTGACCCGCCTTGATCTTGAATCGCGAGGGCGTCGTCGCTACCGCGGGGTCGCCACGGAAAACGGCACGGCTCAGCACTACCGCATTCACGTCCTTGACCGCGATCAAGAAGGCGCTGGCATCGCGGCCTACCTATGGCGGCAAATTCGCGTCATTCGTCCAGCCGCTCGACCCGCGTTCCTTTCGCTTCGGCGTAACTTTGAACACGAGTCCATGGTCACCTTTGCAGCCCAAGCAACCGGTGCATCCGTTCGCGAACTCGTCGCTGTGACTGAAGTGGGAGTTTTTGCAGCAACTCTTGCTTACATCGATCCACAAGCTCGTCCTCTCAGTGAGCTCGATCCTGCGATCTTGACCGACCAGGCCCTGGATTCAATTTGGTCAACAGTGGATGCACTCCATCAATCACGCGTTGCCCACCGAGGCTTAGCGCCCTCTCGTATTCAATTGCGAGCAGACTCCACCGCGGTTCTGACTGACTTCCGTGATGGTGAAATTGCGGCTAGCGATCTGGCTCTTGCACTCGACACTGCTGAACTCCTGGTTTCGCTGGCTTCCCTCGTTGGGGCTGAACGAAGCGTTCAAGCAGGTGTGCGCAGCGTGGGTGCACAGCACATCGCCAGTTGCACCTCGCTGGTGCAATCACTGTCAATGTCGGATGAAACGCGAATCCTGCTCAAGTCCAATAAGGGCCTGCTCAAGCAGGTCCAGCAGGTCATGAGCGCCTTGAGTACCGAGGAAGTTCTTGAGCAGCCGCCCCTGGCCCGCTTCCGAAGGCGCACCATTATCAGTGCAGTCGGGCTGTCCGTGGCCGCTTACCTGCTGATTTCCCAAATCGGAACCCTGGATCTGGGCAAGATCTTGGGACAAGCCGAACTCTCCTACGTTGCAGCCGCCCTAATCTTGTCCTTTATGACTTACGTTGGCGGAACACTGAGCTTGATTGGGTTTACGCCGGCCAAGATTCGCGCCTTCCCTGCCCTGTTAGCCCACTTCGCCGCTACCTACTACGCGCTCTTTGCGCCCGGAGTGGTCAGCGCTGTCGGAGTGAACACCTCGTTCTTGCAGCGATCTGGGGTGGGAGCAGCAACCGCTGTTGCCTCAGTGGGCATCACACAAGTTTCTGCTGTGATCGCCAGTTTGTTGATGGTCCTGATTTTCGGGGCTCTGGCAGGTGCGAGTCCGCAGTCAGTCATTAGCCCATCCGAAGGCATCGTCATTGCTGTTGGCATCGTCGTCACTGTTGTGTTAATAGGTGTCATCATCGCTCCGATTCGCCGCTACGCCATCCAGCGCCTTCGGCCGATCTTCATCCAAGGGCTACCCCGCCTCATTGACATCTTGCAAAACCCCAGGGCCCTCATCACCGGTTTTGGTGGAAATATCGTGATGAACCTGGCCTACATCTTCACCTTGGTCGCGTGCGTGCGCGCCTATGGCAACGATGCCTCTATTCCAGCCCTGGCCCTGGTCTTTCTCGTCGGTAGCGCCGTGGCTTCGGTGGTCCCCACGCCCGGTGGTTTGGGTGCTGTCGAAGTGGCCTTGACCGCATCCCTGACCGCCGCAGGGGTAGACGCAGCAACGGCGGTCTCGGCAGTCCTGCTCTACCGAGTGGTGACCTTCTGGATTCCCGTTCCCATCGGCTGGGCTTCCTCGCAATGGCTCAGCAAGCGCGGCCTACTGCTTGGCTGATGGCGCGAATTGATGCGTTTTTGCGCGAGCTAGGCAACAATGTCATCTTCTGAACGGTCCACATACGAAGTAGGAGTTATGAGCGAACAGTCCCCCGTCAAGATCACCGTGACTGAAAATGGCTGGTACCAGGTCGAAGGCACGACACAAATCATCGGCGCGGATGGTTCACTCATTCGCGAAGGAGACAAGTTCTTTTTGTGTCGCTGCGGCCACAGCAACGTCAAGCCCTTTTGCGACAACACCCACAAGACGTGTGACTTCGTCGACGATGGGTTGGGCAAGAAGCCCAAGAAGGACTAGTTCCTAGTACGAAGGCTTGTCAGGTTCAATCTGACTGACCCATGCCACCACGCCGCCACCGACGTGAACAGCGTCAGCAAAACCGGCGCCCTTGACCACGGC
>JAPLBW010000163.1 GCA_026392555.1 Actinomycetota bacterium | reverse complement strand
CACGCCATCATGGGACCCAACGGGTCCGGTAAATCAACTTTGGCCTATTCGATTGCGGGTCACCCCAAGTACACGGTTGACTCTGGCTCGATCACCCTCGATGGCGTTGATGTCTTGGCCATGAGTGTCGATGAGCGTGCGCGAGCAGGGATGTTCCTGGCGATGCAATATCCGGTAGAAATTCCTGGTGTTTCGGTGTCTAACTTCTTGCGGACCGCCGCGACGGCCATTCGAGGTGAAGCACCCAAGTTGCGCACCTGGGTCAAGGAAGTGCGCGAAACCATGGAACAGCTGGCGATGGACCCCTCATTTGCTGAACGCAATGTCAATGAAGGTTTTTCGGGTGGCGAAAAGAAGCGCCATGAAATCCTGCAGATGGAATTACTCAAGCCTAAGATCGCGCTTTTGGACGAAGTCGACTCAGGTCTTGACGTGGACGCCTTGCGTTACGTCTCCGAGGGAGTGAATCGTTTGGTGGCCACCGGCGAAACCGGACTTTTGTTAATCACGCACTACACCCGCATCTTGAAGTACATCCAGCCCGACTTCGTTCACGTATTCGTGGACGGCGTTATTGCGGCTAGTGGCGGCAAGGACTTGGCGGACGAATTGGAAGCCTCCGGCTACAAGAAGTATCAGAAATCCGGCAGCTCGGCGTGACCTCTCGCACCCCCTCGTCTGTCACTGCTCTTGATGTAACCCGCATCAAAGCGGACTTTCCGCTTCTGCAACGAACTATTCGTGACGGTAAGCGTTTGGTGTACTTGGACAGCGGCGCAACATCCCAAAAGCCTTCGTCCGTGTTGGATGCCGAGCGCCGGTTTTATGAGATGCACAACGCTGCTGTTCATCGTGGTGCCCACCAGTTGGGCGAAGAGGCGACTGACGCGTATGAAGGCGCGAGGGAAACCATTGCGCGTTTCATTGGCGCTCAATCAGGCGATATTGTCTTTACCAAGAACGCAACCGAAGCGATCAATCTGGTGGCTTATTCGTTGGGCAACGCGTCCTTTAGCGACACAGCGGTAGGTCAGTCCCTGAGTTTGCAGCCGGGTGATCGCATTGTTGTGACGGAGATGGAACACCACGCCAATTTGATTCCATGGCAGGAACTGTGTCGTCGAACGGGCGCCGAGTTGGCGTGGTTAGGCGTCGATGATGAAGGTCGCCTGGACCTGTCAACGTTGGACCAGATCATTAACGACCGAACAAGGGTTGTTGCGTTTACCCATCAAAGCAATGTCCTCGGCACGATCAACCCGGTGGCCGAGATTGTGGCGCGGGCGCGGGCCGTACAGGCTTTGGTTGTTCTGGACGCCTGCCAGTCAGCTCCACACATGCCCCTGGATGTGGTGGAACTCGGTGTGGATTTTGTGACCTTTTCTGGGCACAAGATGCTGGGCCCTACGGGTATTGGTGTTTTGTGGGGGCGCACCGAAGTTTTGGCTGCGATGCCACCCTTCCTCACCGGTGGCTCCATGATTGAAACCGTCTACATGGATCACGCAACGTATGTAGATCCGCCGCAACGCTTTGAAGCCGGCACCCCTGTTGCCGCTCAAGCTGTTGGGCTTGCGGCGGCTTGTGACTACCTCACGGCCGTGGGGATGGACAAGGTCTTTGAGCACGAGCACGCGCTCACAAGTTATGCACTCGAGGGGCTAGCCAGCATTTCGGGCCTTCGCGTTATCGGACCCAACAATGCCAATCAGCGCGGGGGAGCTGTCTCCTTCTTGGTTGATGACATTCATGCGCATGATGTTGGTCAGGTTCTCGATGACCGTGGGTTAGAGGTGCGCGTTGGTCACCACTGCGCTTGGCCTTTGATGCGTCGGTTCGGCATTGCAGCAACAACGCGTGCGAGTTTTTATCTCTACAATGATTTTTCTGATGTGGATGCGCTGGTCGAATCCCTTGACGCGGCTAAGACCTTTTTTGGGGTGAAGTGATGGAACTTCAGTCGATGTATCAGGAAATAATTTTGGATCATTACCGCAATCCAGTCGGTCGTCTAATTCTTGAACCCTTTGACGCTGAAGTTCACCATGTCAACCCCACCTGTGGTGATGAGATCACCCTGCGGGTCAAGATCAATGACGGTGTGGTCACTGCCATCGGGCACCAAGGACAAGGGTGTTCGATTAGTCAGGCGTCAACGTCGGTGATGACGGAATTGCTGGAAGGTCGAACCGTGCAGCAGGCCCTTGAAGTGGAGGCAGGCTTCCTTGCTCTCATGCAGAGCAGGGGTGCAGGCCAGCCGGATGAAGAGTTGTTAGAGGATGCCGTGGCGTTTTCTGGTGTCTCGAAGTACCCAGCGCGGGTCAAATGCGCCCTGTTGGGGTGGATGGCGTTTAAGGATGCGGCACTGCAAGCTGTCGCCCAATCAGTAAAGGATCAGTCATGACCTATCGGGCAGAAGTCGACGATGTCACCGAAGCCATGCGCGACGTGATTGACCCAGAGTTGGGCATTAACGTCGTGGACCTTGGATTGGTCTATGGCATCACGGTGGATGAAGCCAACACCGCTATTGTGGACATGACGCTCACCTCGGCGGCTTGCCCGTTGACTGACGTGATTGAAGATCAAACCAATTCAGCTTTGGACGGATTGACGAACGGCGTTCGAATCAACTGGGTGTGGATGCCGCCATGGGGTCCAGACAAGATCACCGACGATGGTCGCGAACAGTTGCGAGCCCTGGGCTTCAACGTCTAAATCGTTGTTCCCGCTCTATTAGTCATCGAGGAGTTCCGTGCTCAGCGCATCTGGCATTGAGTTGCGCGCGGGCGCTCGAATCTTGATCTCTGACGTAGATTTGCGCATCGCACCTGGTGACAAGGTCGGACTGGTCGGTCGCAATGGTGCTGGCAAGACTACTTTGACCAAGGTCTTGGCGGGACAGGCTTTGCCGGCTGCTGGATCGGTGACCTCAAGTGGCGAAGTCGGCTACCTCCCGCAGGACCCACGAACCGGTGACCTTAACGTCACGGCTCGTGACCGCATTCTGGGAGCCCGTGGCTTGGACACCGCTATCACGGCGCTACGCAATGCCGAAGCGGCGATGGCCAGCGATGAACCGGGTGTCCGCGACAAAGCGCTTGCTCGCTACTCACGGCTTGAGACTGAATTCTTGGCCGAAGGTGGTTACTCGGCCCAATCAGAAGCAGATGCGCTAGCGAGTGGTCTGGGACTGGTGGATCGAGTGTTGTCTCAACCGCTGTCAACTCTCAGTGGTGGTCAGCGTCGCCGCGTTGAACTGGCACGCATCCTTTTTTCCCAAGCCACCACACTGTTGCTTGACGAACCCACCAACCACCTTGACGCTGATTCCATCGTGTGGCTCCGCGAGTTCCTGCGGTCCTATAAGGGTGGAGTTTTGGTCATCAGTCACGATGTACCGCTGTTGGAAGACACCGTCAATCGCGTATTCCACCTCGACGCCAACCGTGCCGAGCTTGACGTGTACAACACGGGCTGGCGGGCCTACCAACTCCAACGAGAAACCGATGAACGCCGTCGTAAGCGCGAGCGAGCTAATGCGGTCAAGCAGGCCGACCAACTCAAGGATCAGGCCGACCGCATGCGGGCCAAGGCGTCTAAAGCCAAAGCTGCCCAGTCCATGGCTAAGCGAGCCGAGCGTTTGCTGGCAGGTCTGGAAGACGAGCGTCAAAGCGACAAGGTCGCCAAACTGCGGTTCCCCAAGCCTGCGGCCTGCGGCAAGACTCCGCTAATGGCCCAAGGGCTGTCTAAGTCGTACGGGTCTCAAGAGATCTTTACCGACGTGGACCTGGCGATTGACCGTGGCAGCCGCGTGGTGATCTTGGGACTCAATGGTGCCGGTAAGACCACGTTGCTGAAGATTTTGTCGGGAACAGAAGCTGCTGACACGGGCGAGATTGAGCCAGGCCACGGGTTGCGGTTGGGGTACTACGCGCAGGAGCATGAAACCCTCGACGCGGATAGAACAGTGTTAGAAAATATGCGAACTGCTGCGCCGGATTTGGATGACGCTGGAGTGCGCAGTGTTTTGGGTTCGTTCCTGTTTAGCGGGGACGATGTGAGTAAGCCGGTAGGGGTCCTCTCCGGTGGCGAAAAGACGCGATTGGCGTTGGCGACCTTGGTGGTTTCGGCTGCCAATGTTTTGCTGCTCGATGAACCGACCAACAACCTTGATCCGGCTAGCCGTGAAGAAGTCTTGGGGGCCTTGCGCTCCTACGAAGGCGCCGTGGTCCTGGTCACGCACGACGAGGGTGCTGTCTTGGCGCTGGATCCGGAGCGCGTACTTCTGCTCCCCGATGGAGCCGAAGACCTGTGGAACGAGGATTACGTTGACCTTGTTTCGCTGGCTTAGTGGCTCAATGGATAGACAAGCGCCACAATGGAACCTATGACTAGTCCGGTGGTGGTGATCCCCTCGAATGCAGTGGACCAGGCCCGGCTAGATCCAGCGCTCAACGCGGCAGCTGTGGTCGTGGTCACGGTGGCAGCTGCCGGCGGCTCCATGACGGACGCTGACGCGGAGTGGCTACGCAGCCCAGGTCGCGTGAGTCTGGCCTGGCTTAGTTCTTCGGCCGATACCGATGCTTTAGCCGTGGCGTTGGCCTGCGATCTAGTAGTTGCTGAGGCGAATGCGGTGCTGGATTTTGCTCCCGCGACTGACGTTGGACTTCCGGTGCACGGTTCCTTGGCTGCTTTGGTAGATCGCGTGGGGTCGTCTCGAGCACTAGCTCTGATCGTGGGCGGCTCAATTCCGGCTGAACAAGCGTTCCAGTGGGGGATTGTTGATCGATTGGGCAGTCTCGAATCAGCCATGCAGTGGGCCGAAAAGATTTCACAGCATTCACCGCAATGGTTGGCCGAGGTCAAGGCGTTGCTTGGACAGGCGAGTCCTGGAACCCATCATGATGTGGTTCGGCGCAGGGAACGTGAGGCATTGGGTCGCTTGGCATCTGATAGCGAAGAAGGCAGCGGGGAATAACTCAGTAGGACCAGTGGTTGTCATAACTTGGAGGATGTGTAGATGTCGATGCATGGTGGTTCGGCGTGGCGCACGCTGCACACAATGTCCAATAGTCCCAATGCAAGGCCCAATAAGTTGCCGCCGGGTATTACGCAGCGAGTCCTGCGGTATGCGCAGCCCTTCCGCACGTTAATCATCGGTTTTTTGATCCTGGTTTCTATCTCGTCGGTTCTCGCAGTGGTATCACCGCTTCTGTGGGGGCGAATCGTCGACAACGGCATTGTTAAGCAAGACAAGTCAGTGGTGATCACTTTGTCTTTGATCGTCGGTGGCATTGCGATTATCAACGCCTTGATCGGATTGGCGCTTCGCTGGTTCTCATCCCGCATCGGCGAAGGTTTGATCTACCGCTTGCGTACTGAGGTTTTCGCCCACGTGTTACGCATGCCCGTCGCGTTCTTTACCCGCACCCAAACGGGCGCCTTAATCTCACGCCTGAACACCGACGTCATCGGGGCGCAACAAGCATTCACCAGCACCTTGTCAGGGGTGTTTTCCAACGTCATTCAGTTGGTTCTCGTCGCGATTGCCATGTTGGCGATCAGCTGGCCGATCACCTTGGCAGCTTTGGTGATGCTCCCGCTGTTCCTTTACCCCGCTCGTCGGGTGGGAAAGCAGCTTCAAGGTTTGACTCGCGAGGCCATGAACCTCAATGCCTCGATGAGTACGGTGATGACGGAACGCTTCAACGTATCCGGTGCTCTACTGGTCAAACTTTTTGGACGCTTGGGTGAAGAAGGCGATCAGTTTTCCCTCAAAGCGGGACGAGTGCGTGACATTGGCGTAAAAATCGCGATGGCGAACCGGATCTTTTTCACGGCTCTGACCTTGGTGGCCGCGTTGGCTACGGCTTTGATCTATGGCGTCGGTGGAGTCTTGGTCATCGATCAGACACTGTCCTTGGGACACCTGGTCGCTCTAACGGCTTTGTTGTCGCAACTTTATGGACCGTTGACGTCGCTGGCCAATGTGCGCGTCGACGTTATGACTGCACTGGTTAGCTTTGAACGCGTTTTTGAGGTCCTTGATCTTGAGCCCATGATTGACGAGAAGCCGGGGGCCCAAGATCTCGAAGTATCGGGTGCCTCAGTGGAATTTGAACATGTCTCCTTTCATTACCCATCCGCGGCGGAAGTTTCTTTGGCCTCTCTTGAGTCCATCGCGATCCCAACGGTCAGCGCACATCAAGAATCCCAGCGGGAACCATGGCCGCGTTGGTGGGCCCGTCAGGTGCGGGCAAGACCACGATTACCTCGCTGGTTCCGCGTTTGTACGACACCACGTCGGGAGTTGTCCGCGTTGCTGGCCAAGACGTGCGCGACGTCACGCTGTCGTCGCTGCGGGACCGGATTGGTGTGGTGACCCAGGACGCGCACATGTTCCACGACTCGATCAAGGTCAATTTGCTCTACGCCAAGCCCGATGCCTCCGATGGCGAGCTGGAGGCCGCCTTGCACGCAGCACAGATTTGGGACTTAATCGACTCGTTACCTGAAGGCTGGGACACCGTGGTGGGCGATCGCGGGTACCGCTTGTCCGGTGGCGAAAAGCAACGCCTAGCCATTGCCAGGCTCTTGTTAAAGGCCCCAGAAGTTGTGGTGCTCGATGAGGCCACGGCTCACTTGGACTCGGAATCTGAGCTCGCTGTTCAACAGGCACTAGCCATCGCGCTCAAGGGCCGTACGTCATTGGTGATTGCGCACCGGCTGTCCACAGTGCGGGATGCGGACATGATATTGGTTGTTGAGGATGGTCGCATTGTGCAAACGGGCACGCACGATGAATTGATTGCCGCCGGAGGCTTGTATAGCGAGTTGTACCGCACGCAGTTTGCTAGCCAGCCCACGCGTACCTAAGCGCTTACACGCTTGGGCGAGCTCCACCGTCAAGGTCGATGGATGCTCCGGTCAGGTAGGACGCGCGCTCGGACAGGATGAACGCGGCAAAGGCACCGAATTCACTGGGTTCGCCATAGCGTCGCAGGGGGATGCCAGCTTCGGCTCGCTGACGAGATCCATTGGGGTCGCCACCTTGGGCATCTAGGAACCGCACGCGCTCAGTATCAAAGCGACCAGGCAAGAGTGAGTTGAATCGGATCCCGCGCGGCCCGTATTCCACAGACATTTGCTTGACCAACATCGCCAAGCCCGGTCGCAAGCCATTGGACGTCGCGATTCCCGCAATAGGGGTATGTACCGTCGACGAAAGCACCAGTGCGATGGATCCGCCTGTCGTCATGGCTTCTGCGGTGGCCCGAGCCACCCGGCGCATCCCCAGAAAAACAGTGGAGAAGGCATCGAGCCATTGGTCGTCAGAGATGGTCGAATCGAGTCCGCCCGTTGGTCCGCCCACGCTGATGAGCGCGCCATTGAGGCGACCAAAGTGCTCAAGAGCCGCAGTGGTCAGTTGGCTAGCAACCTCAGGGGTACCGATGGATCCTTCAACGGTGCGGAGGTTGCTCTCGGGCACCCCTGCAGCAACGAGGATCTGGACCGTTGCTGCCAAGCTCTCCTGCGAGCGTGCGTTAAGTACCAGTTGAGCGCCGTTGAGAGCCAATTCCACAGCAGTGGCTTGTCCCAGGCCGCTAGTCGCGCCAGTGACGATGAAGGCTTTATCGCGCAGGTGCAAGTCCATGCCGACAGCCTAGGGCGATGATTGATCGTCGGCGGGTTCGGCATCTGGTCGGCGCACGATGATCCACCAGCCAACCCAGATCAACAGGGCAAAGACGATCCACTGGACGACATAGCCCAAGTGCGGACCGGCACTGACATCAGGATTGGGAAGGCGCGTGGGAGTTGATGCCGGAGTGGGGTCCTCGGTGGTCACTTGCAGCCAGGCTTGATACGTCGCGGCGGATGTCGACCCATTGATCACCGCCGGATTGATCGTTTGGATTTGTCGATCCGGTAGACCTTGGGTTTGTGTGGTGCGTTCCAGACCACGCAGATGTCCGGTCACGCTAACGCGACCGGTGGGTGGAGCTGGGGAAAGCGATGGGGTGCGGGCGTCAGCGCCAGCCCTGATCCAGCCGCGTACTGCCCAGATGCGCCCAGCGGATGTGTCCAGTGGCGTGAGGACCCAGTAACCGGTGGATTCGTTAAGGGAACGCTTGCGCACCAGTAATTCGTCGGCTGCGTCATAGGTGCCTTGGACGGTGACGGTTCGCCATGTTGTGCGCGTATCAAGGGGTTGGCCCGGCCGCACGGTGCGAGCAAGTGGAGTGGCCCGCTGGTCATAGTTGGAGGTGATGATCCGGTTTGCATCGTTGCGCCCGTGGAGACGATTCAATTGCCAGCGGGCCAAAAAGATGCACGCTGTGGATGCTAGGAGGGCGAAAGCCGTCACCACGATCCATCGCGCCGGCTGTGCTTTCACAGGCTCAGCCTAGGGCGAGTTAGTCGGGTCCGAACGTGGTGGCAAGGATTGCCGCGGGTCCAGCAGGGTTGCAGTGGGAACGGGGGCGGTGCGCTGGCGCGGGCCGTTGGCAATGACAACAGCTACGTAGGGCAACAGCAGGGCTCCGGCAAACAAAATCCAACCCAGAATGACATTCTTTAGCACCACAAAGGAAACGACGCATCCGATAAAGCAGGCAGTCCGCACGGCCATCACGGCCATGGAAATCAGATAGCGGCGGGTACGTGCGCTGACATCATCACTCAGTGAGCGACCTGCGCCACTGATGCGGTAGACCTCGTCTCCAGCGCTCTGATCGGATGTCATAGACCTACGTTACGACTAATTACAGTGGATGGCGCGCCCACTGGCGATGTCAGGCACAATGAGTGAGAAGTCACACCGAGATGCACCTGACCCCTTGGAGAAGAAATGTCTAATCGCACCTACCGCCTCACTGAAATCGTTGGCACGTCCACTGAGGGCGTTGATTCGGCCATTCAAAATGGGATCGGTCGCGCAGCCCAGACGCTGCGTCATCTTGACTGGTTTGAGGTCACTGAAATTCGCGGTCAGATCGCGGACGGCAAGGCTGAGCACTTTCAGGTTTCCATGAAGGTCGGTTTTCGCCTCGAAGATGCCTGATCGTTTATCAGCGAGCATCTGAACGGGTCGACAGGTTAAATCCTGTCGTCATGACCGCTGGTGCAATAACCCGCTGAGCGTATTCGCCCCATTCACGAGGTTGAGTGCGCGAGCTCTCGGTGCTGTCGACGATGTTGCTAAATACATCGAGTGGTGAGACGTTGAAGCGGAAGTTGGATGCTGCTCCCACTACTTTGCCATCCTTGACGACATAGACCCCGTCGCGGGTCAGGCCAGTGAGCAACATGGTTTGTCGATCAACGTCACGGATGTACCACAGGCAGGTGATCAACAGTCCGTTTTTAGTTCGTGCGATCAGATCAGCGAGCGTGCCGGAACCCTGTGAATCAATGATGATGTTGTCGATGGCCGGACGGGTTTGTTCGACGGTGGTTTGGTAACTGCGCGGTCCAATGAGGTGACGCAAGGCGCCCTTGTCAATCCATTGCGTCGCTTCTAGGGGTTGAGCATTGTCCGCAACAGAGGACGTCGGCCCGCTGGAATGCTCAACAACAAACGGCGCTGTGGACACCTCTGGATGGTCCGGGTCGGACGAAATGGAGATGGAGGGGGACATCACGGTCTGACCGAGCTTGGTTCCGCCACCCGGTTGCGCAAAAGCCGAGCTTCCTTCAACTGCGTCCCGCGCTGATGCTTCCCAAAGAGCTGGAATAGCTAGATCGGCAACGGCTTCCGCGGTCAAGATCACGTCGTAATGTCCCGGGTCAACGTCAATGTCCACCTCGGACCATCCGCGGGCCTGCTGCAAGGTGTTTTCCATGTCCGGGATGGACAGTTCGTCAAAGGTATTCGCCGATGCGCCGGCCCAGGAGGACACCAAGACACCGTCTGCTCGCGTTGCACGTTGGGTGATCTCGATACTCGCCGCGCTTTGGTGGTGGACGCGTCGAGATCCTGAACTCACACCCACCCATGTTGAATCTGTATTGGCTTCGGCGTAGCCGGACCACGTCAGATCCGCTGCGCGTGCTCGATTCAGAGCCTGAGCCAAGGGTTGAATCAATGGCGTAAACACCTCGGGGTCCATAACGGGGGCTAGTTCGGCAAACGTTGGATCAACGTGATCGCCGGCCAATTCGACGCCACTATCACCACTGGATACCTCAGCAAGGTTCGCGGCGTCAATCAGGACGTTGATCATTGATTGCATGTCGTCGGCGTCAACATTGGTGAAAGTCTGCGCGACAGTCTTAGTGCCGCCTGGGTCCTGGACCAGCACAATAAGTGTGAGAGAGAGTGCGCGAGTCAAGCCATTTGTTGTCAGGGAGTTTTGCGCCCAGCGTAGGTTTCCACGCTGTTCAAGATCAGCGATGGCGATGAGCTCTGCTCCCACGTGGGAGCAAGCCAAGGCCTGCTCAACTAAGGACGAGGGATTCTGATTCATTGCGCCTCCTGAACAGTGTTCAAGATGTTGACGCCACGAAATAGCGCCGCGGGGGTCCCGTGGCTCACCGGAGCTGATTGCCCTGGCTGGGCTTTGCCACAGTTCAAGGCCCCCATGAGTCGGTAGGTGGAGTCGTTACCCACGGCACTCATCGAGCCCCAAAAATCGGGGGTGCGTCCTTGGTAGGCGGCATCCTTGACCTGACCAACGATCTTTCCGTTCTCAATGCGGTGAAAACGCTGACCGGTGAATTGGAAGTTGTAGCGCTGCATGTCGATGGACCAGGAGTTGTCGCCCACGATGTAGAGACCATCGCCAAGTTCCGATAGCAACCCCTCGAGGTCAGGTCCTCGCGATTCAGGAACCAGGTTGACGTTCGCCATGCGTTGGATCGGGTAGAGAATGCCTGACTCGGCGTACGCACAGCCGTTGGATCGGTCAAATCCTCCGCGCGTAGCTGTGGCGCGATCGAGTTGGAATCCATCCAAGATGCCCGACTTGACGATGTCCCACTCCTGCGCTTGCACCGCTTCGTCATCCCAGCCTGTGGTGGCTAGGCCATGAATAGTGGTGCGATCTGCGCGAATATTCATCAGTTCGGACCCGTACTTCAAACTTCCCACTCCATCCGCTGGGACGAATGAGGTTCCGGCGTAGTTGGATTCATAACCCAAGATGCGATCAAGTTCGGTCGCGTGGCCGATGGATTCGTGGATGGTCAACCATAGGTTTGTGGCATCTATAACCACGTCGTACAGGCCCGCGTCGACGGTGGGAGCTAGGTGCTTTTCGGCAAGGAGCTCAGGCAGTTCATCAAGTTCGCGATCCCAGTCCCAACCAGTCCCCACCAAGTACTCCCAACCTCGGGCCGCTGGTGGGGCCAACGATTTCAAGGTGTCAAAGCCCCGATCGCTGATGGAGGTGACGCGCATGGCTGGTCCGGTGCGCACACGCTGCTGAGTGATCCGTGAACCGTTGGAGTGGGCCACGAAGGTCGTCTCCTTAACGAAGGTGACGTCAGCATCAGCATGGGTCACGCTCGGTTGGGACAACAACGTGTCAGAACGCGTACGCAGCAGGTCAACGGTGTCTGCGGCGCTCACCGTGAACGGGTCAATGTCATAGGCCGAAACCCATTCGACGCGACCATACGATGGTTCAGATGCGGGGTCTTCGGCGATGATACTCAACGGCTTGCTCAATGCCGCAAGGGCAGTGGCTTCCTTGGTCAATCGCACTGCCGAATCCGTGGTGACTGTTTGGGAGCCAGCGAAACCCCATGAACCGTTCAAGAGAACACGCACTGACATGGACAGGTCATTCATGTCGTGACTGGTTTCGAGTTCGCCATCATGCATGGCGAGGTAGTGGGTTCGGGTCTGATGGATTCGGACTAACACCTCTTGGCACGCCGTGCCAGTCGCGAGGGCGGCTTCGGCGATGGCATCGAGCGGCAGTTGGCGGAAGCTCTCGTCAATCTCGGCCATTGGTTTAGATCCTTTATCCCGATTGCTCTGCATTCCTGCGCTGCACTGCACTGCGCTTCACTGCACTGCGCTGCACATACTTGCCACAATGCTTAATACTTAACGCTTAACGCTCAACGCGCCTCAGTCCGGCGTGAAGCATTCTCACGGTAGTGCGGTGCGCCACATTGGTGCGAGTCGGGAGCACCGATAGCGTTAGGACTCTTGCTGGAATTGGGAGGTTTCGTGGCTAGATCAGTCTTAGTGACAGGTGGCAATAGGGGAATCGGCCTTGCCGTTGCCCGCGCATTTGCCGCCCAGGGCGACAACGTGGCCATCACCTATCGATCTGGCGAACCTCCGGCGGGCTTCCTGGCGGTTAAATGCGATGTAACCGATGCCAGTTCAGTTGACGCTGCCATTGCTGAAATTGCCGAAAAGCAAGGGGCCGTCGAAGTTGTGGTTGCTAACGCGGGCATTACGCGCGACACCCTGTTAATGCGCATGACTGATGACGACTTCACCTCGGTTCTTGACGCGAATCTCACCGGTGCCTTCCGAGTCATTCGTGCCGCGTCGAAGGCTATGGTGCGTAGCCGCAAGGGAAGTATCGTGCTGATGTCCTCGGTTGTCGCCATGACCGGATCAGCAGGGCAAGCTAACTATGCAGCCTCAAAGGCCGGCATGGTGGGGCTTGCTCGTTCACTGGCTCGCGAATTGGGTTCACGTTCCATCACGGTCAACGTTGTTGCCCCGGGTTTTATTGACACCGACATGACGGCAGAACTTCCTGACGACCGGAAAGAGCAAATTCTGGCTCAGGTACCGCTGGCTAGGTATGGAAGGACCGACGATGTGGCCAATACCGTGCTGTTTCTGACCTCAGATGCGGGCGCTTACATCACGGGAGCTGTTATCCCCGTCGATGGCGGATTAGGCATGGGTCACTAGTTCACAGATTTCGTTGGTACCGACACAAGTGAGAGGGAATTGACGTGGGTTTGCTAGAGAACAAGACCATCCTGGTTACCGGGGTACTCACCGACGCATCGATTGCGTTTCATGTAGCCAAACTTGCCCAGGAGCAAGGCGCCACTGTCGTCCTGTCCTCGTTTGGGCGCGCCAGCAGGTTGACGCAGCGAACCTCACGCCGATTGCCATCTCCGGCACCTGTGGTGGAGCTTGATGTCACGTCAGAGGAGGACTTGGCGGCGCTTCCTGATCGGTTGCGCGAAGTGGGAATAGACAAGCTCGATGGCGTATTGCACTCCATCGGATTTGCACCAGAAGCCGCCCTAGGGGGCAACTTTCTCAATACCGCATGGGAAGACGTTGCTACCGCTGTTCATGTTTCCGCGTTCTCCCTGAAATCTTTGACCATGGCCTGCCTGCCACTTTTTGGCGACAAGGCCAGCGTGGTGGGCTTGGACTTTGATGCCACGGTGGCCTGGCCCAAGTACGACTGGATGGGTGTCGCCAAGGCCGCGTTTGAATCCACGTCTCGCTACCTTGCCCGTGACCTCGGCCCACGAGGCGTTCGGGTCAATCTTGTGGCGGCGGGTCCTATCGCCACGATGGCGGCCAAATCAATCCCTGGCTTCACCGACTTTGAACAGGTGTGGGCCACTCGGGCACCGATCGGTTGGGATATCTCTGACCCAGTTCCGGCAGCACAAGGGTGCGTGGCACTTCTTTCCGACTGGTTCCCGGCTACAACGGGTGAGATCGTGCACGTTGATGGGGGAGTTCACGCCATCGGTGCGTAGGGGTCGGAACTGCTCGCGGCTTCGATGGCTCGCCGGATCACGGATTTCAATTCGGACAAAGACTGTGATCGCGCTGACTGCGCTGAGGCGCTGACTGCGCCACCGCTGTGTTGATCAGCAAGGGTTAATACCGTGTCAATGCGCAACGCGGTTTTCAAAAGCTCGGTTCTGCTGGAGTCCCAGTCGCTGGGCACGGGGATCTGAATGTGATGGACGATGTCCTCATCAATCTGGTCCCTTCCGGCGGCCACATCTAAGTCGCTGAGTTGAGCTGCAACGTCTCTGATCGTTCGCTTCAGCAGGCGGGCGATATCAATCGGGTCAGTGCATGGGTGCACTGATACTGGTGAGTGCAAGCAATCCCAGGTTCCTGATTCGTGCGAGGGAATCAATATTCGATCGCCGGGAACAATGACTATGGCCGCCCCTTGATTAACTGCGAGGGACGTTACGTCGGCTGCGGTGCTCCACTCACCTGGATCGCCCGGTCGTGCCAAGTTGAGGAAGACGCGAGTCTGTGGTGTGCGAGCAACATAAGCTGCGACCAAGGCCAGGGAAATAGTTTCGCCATCACCATCAAAGTTGGTCACATTGAGCGATCCACATGCATCCACCACGTCGTCTGGGCTGACGATTCCGTCGGCTGCAGCGGCGAGCCAGAGCGCGAGTTGGGATGCTCGAGTGGTCTCAATCACCCGCCACACAGTAGAGGGTCTGGGAGTGGCTTGGCACCTTGTACGCGTGTGGTGCCCTAGGTTTGAGGTGTCTGGTACGGGACCGAGTCTGGAGAGCGATGATTGAAGGAGTGGACACCACAGATGATGTGGTCGTTCGCCTCAAAGACCTCACCATTTTGCGTGGTGGGTTGCGCATCCTTGACGGCATCAATTGGACGGTCTATGAGGGCCAGCAATGGATCGTCCTAGGTCAAAACGGGGCCGGCAAGACCACCTTGTTGGAGTTGCTTTCAGCGTCAATGCAGCCAACAACTGGCGTAGCTGAACTTCTTGG
>JAPLBW010000068.1 GCA_026392555.1 Actinomycetota bacterium | reverse complement strand
TTGACCGCGTCCGGCACCAGCTCGCCAGCCAAGGCCAAGCGGACCGACTTAGCGACGGCGATACCGGCCTTTTCCTGAGCTTCATCAGTGCTAGCACCCAAGTGTGGAGTCACTACAACGTTGTCCAAGGTGAACAGCGGTGAGTCCGTACAAGGCTCGGTGGCAAACACGTCCACACCGGCTGAATGCACGCGACCATCACGCAAGGCTTCAAACAAAGCGGTTTCATCCACGATGCCACCACGCGCTGCGTTGACGATGACCACACTGGGCTTGACCTTGGTCAAGGCCTCCGCGCCGATCAGGCCAATCGTCTCTGGCGTCTTGGGCAAGTGAACGGTGATGAAGTCTGCGGTGGTGAGCAGCTCATCCAGCTCCACCATGCGAACGCCCAGTTGGGCGGCGCGGGCCGGCTGAACGTAAGGGTCATAGGCGATCAATTCCACGCCGAAAGCGGCCAAGCGCTGCGCGACCAGAATGCCGATCCGGCCTAAGCCCACAACGCCGACGACTTTGTCAGCTACTTCAATGCCGGTGTACTTGCTGCGCTTCCACTGACCGTTCTTCAGTGCAGCGTCAGCCTGTGGGATGTTGCGCGCGGCTGCCAAGAGCAAGGCCACCGCCAATTCCGCAGCCGAGCCGATATTGGAGGTAGGTGCATTCACGACCATGACGCCGGCTTGGGTTGCTGCCTTGACGTCAACGTTGTCTAGACCCACACCGGCGCGAGCCACTACTTTCAACTTCGTGGCGGCCGCTAAGGCTTCCGCGTCGACCTGAGTGGCACTACGAACCAAGATCGCGTCAACATCAACGATGCTGCTGAGCAGTTGCGAACGATCGGCCCCGTCACAGTGACGCACCTCAAAATCAGGGCCCAGGGCCTCGATCGTGGCGGGCGAAAGTTCTTCAGCAATCAGGACGACAGGCTTGGACACTGAGATTCCTTAGCGGGGTGGGAAACGTACGCGAATACGTCCATCCTACTTAAGGCCACCACGAGCGAGCCCGTGGGGAATACCTGCGCGAATTAGCGCGTGGCACTGCCTTCAACGTAGTCCGAGTCGCCGGATTGAACCCACGACATCAGGGCGCGAAGGTCGCGTCCCGTGGCCTCAATCGGGTGCTGCTCGCCCTTGGCACGCAACGCCTTGAACTCAGGAGCGCCAGCATCTTGGTCAGCGATAAAGCGCTCGGCAAATGCACCGTTTTGAATGTCGGTGAGGACAGCCTTCATATTGACCTTCACGCTCTCGTCAATCACGCGTGGCCCAGAGACATAGTCGCCGTATTCCGCGGTGTCTGACACAGACCAACGCTGCTTGGCGATGCCGCCTTCATACATCAGGTCAACGATGAGCTTGAGTTCGTGCAAGCACTCAAAGTAAGCAACTTCTGGCTGGTAGCCGGCTTCAATCAGTGTCTCGAAGCCATACATCACCAACTGGGACGCGCCACCGCACAGAACAGCCTGCTCACCGAACAAGTCGGTTTCGGTCTCTTCGGTGAACGTGGTCTTGATGCCACCGGCACGCAGTCCACCGATGCCCTTGGCATAGGACAGGGCCAACTCCCACGCATTTCCCGTTGCGTCTTGCTCAACGGCAACCAGAACAGGAACGCCACGGCCAGCAACATATTCGCGGCGCACGAGGTGACCTGGGCCCTTGGGAGCAACCATGGCGACATCGACGTTGGCTGGGGGCTTGATGTAGCCATAACGAATGTTGAAGCCGTGACCAAAGAAGATCGCGTCACCGGCTTTGAGGTTGGGCTCGATCGATTCGGCATAAAGGCGACGTTGCGCAGGGTCTGGTGCGAGCACCATGATCAAGTCGGCTTCAGCAGCTGCTACAGCAGGAGTGACGACGCGCATTCCTTCGGCTTCTGCCTTGGCGCGTGACTTAGAACCTTCTGGCAATCCCACCCGTACGTCCACACCGGAGTCGCGCAGGGAAAGCGCGTGAGCGTGACCCTGGCTGCCGTAACCCAAAACGGCGACCTTGCGACCTTGAATGATCGACAGGTCTGCATCTTTATCGTAAAACATTTCAGCCACGGTCTAACTCTCCTGATGTGTTGGGACGTGCTACTTACGTCGGGTCTACGGTACGCGGACTGCGATCACTGATGGAGCGCGCCCCCCGGCCGATCGCCACCATGCCTGATTGCACAAGTTCCTTGACTCCAAACGGCTCAAGAACACGAAGCAGCGCATCAAGCTTGTCCACACTGCCCGTGGCTTCAATGGTCACCGCATCGGATGACACATCAACGACTTTGGCGCGAAACAACTGAACGGTTTCGAGGATGTGCGAGCGAGTTTCGATATCAGCTCGCACCTTGACCAACAACAATTCACGCTCAACTGCCATTGCAGGGTCGAGTTCAACGATCTTGATGACATTGACCAACTTGTTGAGCTGCTTGGTGACTTGTTCTAACGGAAGGTCCTCAACATTGACCACGATCGTCATGCGTGAAACTTCCGGAGATTCTGTTGGTCCTACAGCCAAGGAATCAATGTTGAATCCGCGGCGAGAGAACAACGAAGACACTCGAGCCAAAACACCAGGGGTGTTCTCTACTAATACTGAAAGTGTGTGTCGACTCATGTCAGTCCTCTCGATCCCAGACCGGAGCAGCATCGCGAGCCGCCAAGATGTCATCGTTGCTGGTACCAGCAGCAACCATCGGCCACACCATGGCATCTTGGTGGACCACGAACTCCACGACAACTGACCTGTCGTTAATCTCCATTGCTTTTTCAATCGCTGCGTCAACTTGATCCGGGCTGGTCACCCGAATGCCTTGGCAGCCTTAAGCATCAGCGCACTTCATATAGTCGGGGATGTTCTTTGAACCAAGGTCGGTCTCGGAGTAGCGCTCGTTGTAGAACAAGGTCTGCCACTGGCGGACCATGCCCAACGTACCGTTATTGATCAAGGCCACCTTGATGGGAATGTCGTTCACCGTGCAGGTAGCCAGTTCCTGGTTCGTCATCTGGAAGCAACCGTCACCATCGACTGCCCATACGGTTGCATCCGGACGGCCCACCTTGGCTCCCATGGCTGCAGGAATGGCATAGCCCATCGTTCCGGCACCACCAGAGTTCAACCAAGTCCGTGGATTTTCGTACTTGATGAATTGTGCAGCCCACATTTGGTGTTGACCCACACCTGCGGTGTAAATCGCTTCGGGGCCGACAATAGATCCCAGTCGTTCAATCGCATACTGCGGTGAAAGCTCGCCATCAGGTGCTGGCGCATACCCCAGGGGATACACATCCAGCCAATCTTCCAGCTGCTTCCACCAGCCGCCAATGTCACCATGGTGGCCCGCCTCATGCTCGGCCTTGATGGCGAGAACGAGTTCGGCGATCACTTCGCGGGCATCTCCCACAATCGGAACGTCGGCATGACGCAACTTACCGATTTCGGCTGGGTCAATATCGGCGTGAATGATCTGTGCGTAAGGAGCGAAGCTGTTGATCTGACCCGTGACTCGGTCATCAAAGCGCGACCCGAGCGCAATGAGCAGGTCTGACTTTTGAAGCGCCGCAACAGCGGCCACCGTTCCGTGCATGCCGGGCATACCGAGGTGTTGTGGGTGCGAGTCAGGGAATGCACCGCGTGCCATCAGCGTGGTCACCACGGGAATACCGGTCAGGGCAGCTAATTCCAAGAGTTCCCGGTGGGCGCCAGCTTTAATCACACCGCCGCCGACGTACAACACGGGCTGTCGGGCAGCCACGATCATCGCTGCGGCTTCGCGTACTTGCTTGGAGTGCGGCTTGGTCACGGGGTGGTAGCCAGCAAGGTCGAGCACCTCAGGCCAATTAAATGTTGTCTGTGCTTGCAAAGCATCTTTAGCTACGTCGACCAACACGGGACCTGGACGACCAGTGCCAGCAATGTGGAATGCCTCGGCCACTGCGCGCGGAATATCGGCCGGATCGGTGACTAAGAAACTGTGCTTAGTGATCGGCATCGTGATACCGCGAATGTCGGCTTCTTGAAATGCATCCGTGCCGATGAAGTAGCTGGGGACCTGGCCGGTAATTGCC
>JAPLBW010000103.1 GCA_026392555.1 Actinomycetota bacterium | reverse complement strand
GTGGTGTTGAACAGCGGTGGTGCCAATGCCTGCACTGGACCACAAGGTTTCATTGATACCCATCGAACCGCCGAGTACGTTGCTGCCGCGTTGGGCGTATCTGCTGGAGATGTCGCGGTGTGCTCCACCGGGTTGATTGGCGAGCTTTTGCCGATGGATGCGCTCTTGGGTGGAGTGGACGCGGCCACGCAGGCTCTGGCTGTTGATGGCGGCGCCGATGCGGCCTTAGCCATCATGACCACCGATACCCACTCCAAGACGGCTGTGACTACAGGTGAGGGCTTCGTGGTGGGTGGAATGGCCAAAGGCGCAGGGATGCTTGCCCCAGGTCTGGCCACGATGCTCGTGGTCATCACGACAGATGCGGTCCTTGATCAAGCGGTGCTAGAGACTGCGACTCGTTCAGCGGTGTCAACGACGTTTGAACGCATCGATTCGGATGGCTGCATGTCCACCAATGACACCGTCATCGTGATGGCTTCCGGAGCATCGGGAACCAGCGTTAGTCCGGAAGATTTTGAAGTTGCGTTGAATGAAGTCTGTGCTGATCTGGCTCGCCAGCTCATCGGCGATGCCGAAGGCGCGAGCAAAGACATTCGCATTGATGTGATCAACGCTGTCAGCAGCGATGACGCCGTCGATGTCGCACGCGCAGTGTCACGGAGCAATTTGCTTAAGTGTGCAATTCATGGTGAAGACCCCAACTGGGGAAGAGTGTTGTCGGCAGCCGGCACGACGCAGGCGGTTTTTGAACCCGACAGGGTCAGCGTGGCAATCAATGGTGTGTGGGTATGCACAAATGCGTCTCCCGACGCCGATCGCAGCCTGGTGTCCATGAAGGAACGCGAAGTAGTCATCACCATTGACTTAGGCGCTGGCGCTGATGAGGCCACGCTGTGGACTAACGACCTGACCAGTGACTATGTCCATGAGAACTCGGCTTATTCGTCATGAGCGATCAACAACGCGACCGCGAAATGGCTTTGGCCAAAGCTTCGACCCTGGCCAACGCGTTGCCATGGCTTGAGAAGTTTCAAGGTAAAACCGTCGTTATCAAATTTGGTGGGAACGCCATGGTTGATGACGGATTAAAAAGGGCCTTTGCCGAAGACATCGTCTTCCTCAGACATGCCGGATTGCGACCCGTAGTCGTTCACGGAGGCGGTCCGCAAATCACCGAAATGCTGGACAAGCTCGGAGTGGAATCGGAGTTTGTCGCGGGGTATCGGGTGACCACACCAGAAGCGATGGATGTGGTCCGGATGGTGTTGACCGGTCAAGTCCAGCGCGAGATCGTCGGACTAATCAACGCACATGGCACCTATGCCGTAGGACTTTCTGGCGAGGATGCGCGCACCTTTACCGGAGCACCACGCGAGGTGATTTCCGATGGTCACATCGTGGACGTCGGACTCGTGGGCGATGTTGCCTCGGTTGATCCAGGTTTTGTTGAGAGTTTGCTCAGCGACGGGCGCATCCCCGTGGTCTCTAGCGTTGCTGCCGGTTTGCAGGGCGAGGTGTACAACGTCAACGCAGATACAGCGGCCGCGGCGCTGGCAGTGGCCCTCAAGGCGGAGAAGCTGATCGTTCTTACTGACGTTGAAGGCTTGTATGCCAACTGGCCCGCTAGCGATGAAGTCATTTCCACCATCACTGCCGCCGACCTTGAGCTGATGTTGCCCTCGTTGTCCAGCGGAATGATTCCGAAAATGGACGCCTGTCTGCGGGCTGTTCAAGGCGGGGTGAGCCGGGCACACGTTCTCGACGGTCGGGTCCCGCACGCCCTTCTCGTCGAGGTGTTTACCGATGAAGGCAGCGGAACCATGGTGACGCCATGACGTTGCAACAAGAATGGGAAAGCGCTTTCTTAAGCAACTACGCCACACCGTCGATTGAGTTGGTGCGCGGTGTCGGCTCGCGGGTGTGGGACAGCGAAGGAAACAGCTACCTGGATTTGGTTGCTGGCATCGCGGTGTCATCGCTTGGCCATGGCCATCCTGCGGTGGTTGCCGCAGTGTCGTCCCAGGTGGGACAAATCGCGCATACCTCAAACTTGTATGCCAATCAGCCCGCACTGGCCTTGGCCAAGAAACTCCAGGCGCTCACCGGTCAACCCTGCAGAGTCTTCTTTTGCAATGACGGTGCGACGGCGAATGAAGCAGCCTTCAAGTTGGCTCGCAAACACGGTAAGGGAACTCGGTTGGGCTTGGTCTCCACCGAGGGCGCTTTCCACGGCCGCACTGCTGCAGCGCTAGCCCTGACTGGCCAGCCCGGCAAGCGTTCACCCTTTGAGCCGCTCCCTGGCGATGTGGTCTTTGTTCCTTACGGAGACGCCGAGGCATTGAAAGCGGCCGTCACCAACACCACGTCGGCTGTCTTCTTGGAACCGATCCAAGGCGAAGCCGGCGTGCACCCAGCTCCGGCCGGTTACCTAGCTACAGCACGTCAAGCCTGTGACGACGCTGGCGCCTTACTGGTTATGGACGAAGTGCAAACAGGTATGGGTCGCACCGGAAACTGGTTTGCTTCACTTGCTGCTGGTGTGGTGCCTGACGTGATGACGTTGGCCAAAGGTTTAGGCGGCGGACTACCTATTGGTGCGGTGATTGCCTTTGGTTCGGCGGCTGACTTGTTTGTCCCTGGCGATCATGGTTCTACTTTTGGTGGCAATCCGGTTTCGTGTGCAGCGGCCTTGGCAGTCATTGACACGATTGAATCGCAGGGATTGCTCGAGCACGTGAGTCTCATGGGCGCGCACTTAGCGGAATCGGTCATCGCTCTCCAGCACGACAACATTGCTGGGGTGCGTGGCGTAGGACTGTTGCAGGCCGTCGTGCTGCAGGGTGTGACGGGTTCCGCGGTGGAAGCCGCCGCTCGGGCTAAGGGATTTCTCGTGAATGCTGTGGCCCCCGACGCCATCCGGCTGGCGCCGCCACTAGTGATCACCCAGGTCGAAATCGATGAGTTTGTGCGAGCCCTGCCGCAGATCCTGAAGGAGGCCACGTCATGAGCGTGCCCAATACCAAAGTCGCCAGACTCGCGCTGATTGTCGAGCTATTGGAAACCCATCAGGTCAAGTCGCAGTCCGAACTCCGCGACCTGTTGTCTAGTCACGGGGTGGATGTTACGCAGGCCACTATGTCTCGCGATCTCCTTGAACTTGGCGCTGTGCGTTTGCGGGATGCGGATGGACACTTGGTTTACGTCATTGATCAAGGAGCTGAAGGTTCTGATGAGCGAGCGGCTTCGGCTCGGTTAACCCGAGTGATCGAGGAACTCGTGGTTGGCGTGGAAGCCTCAGCCAACCTCGTGGTTGTTCGCACGCCTCCTGGGGCTGCTCAATTCTTGGCGTCGTCTATTGATCACGGCGGGTTGCCAGGTGTCATCGGCAGTGTGGCTGGAGATGACACGGTTTTGTTGATCACGAAGGAAATCACTGGGGGAGAAGCCGTTGTTGAGCATCTCCTGGCGCTTAGTTCGGCGCGCCGGTGACCACATTGGTTCGGCACGGCAAACAATTTGACCAGCAGGTAAATAGCGAAGGGAACATGCAGTGAAAGAGCGCGTAGTACTGGCCTATTCGGGAGGTCTCGATACCTCGGTGGCGATCGGCTGGATCGCTGAAGAGCCCGGCGCCGAAGTCATCGCAGTCGCGGCCGATGTTGGCCAAGGCGGCGAGGCCCCCGACGTCATCCGTCAGCGCGCCCTGGACTGTGGAGCCGTTGAAGCCGAAGTGGCCGATGCTCGGGACGAGTTTGCTGACGAGTACTGCCTTCCAGCTCTGCAAGCCAACGCGCTGTACATGGATCGCTACCCATTGGTTTCGGCCCTTTCACGCCCCACCATCGTCAAGCACTTGGTCGATGCTGCCAAAAAGCACAACGCCACAATCGTGGGTCACGGCTGTACCGGTAAGGGCAATGACCAGGTGCGCTTTGAAGTCGGTATTGCTGCTTTGGCTCCGAACTTGCGGTGTATCGCGCCGGTGCGTGACTCGGGCATGACGCGGGACAAGGCCATTGAATTCGCTGAGCGCAATAACTTGCCCATCGATGTCAACAAGAAGTCGCCGTACTCCATTGACCAGAACGTGTGGGGCCGTGCGATTGAAACTGGCTTCCTTGAGGACATCTGGAATGCCCCTATCGAAGATGTGTACTCCTACACCAGCGACCCGAGCCAGCCTCGTGAAGCCGATGAAGTCGTCATTTCCTTTAAGTCCGGTGTGCCCGTTGCCATTGATGGTCGCAAGGTCACGATGCTGCAGGCCATTGAAGAACTCAACAAGCGTGCGGGCGCGCAGGGCATTGGTCGTCTCGACATGGTGGAGGACCGACTCGTGGGCATTAAGTCTCGCGAGGTGTACGAGGCACCCGGTGCAATAGCTTTGATCACCGCGCACCAGGAACTAGAAAACGTCACGATCGAACGCGATCTAGCCCGCTTCAAAAGGGGAGTCGAGCAGCGTTGGGGCGAGCTGGTCTATGACGGCCTGTGGTTCTCGCCACTCAAGGATGCACTGGACGCGTTTATTGCATCGACGCAGGAATTCGTCACCGGTGATATCCGGATGAAGCTGCACGCTGGCACCGCCGTGGTCAACGGTCGCCGATCAGATGCGTCCCTGTACGACTTTGATTTGGCCACCTATGACGAAGGCGACACCTACGACCAGTCATTGGCCAAGGGTTTTGTTGATATTTGGGGAATGCCCAGTCGCATCGCGGCTGAGCGCAACTTACGAGTGAGGGGCACCAATGGGTAAGCAGACTCCCGCCACTTTGTGGGGAGGTCGTTTCGCGTCCGGTCCGGCCGACGCGATGTTTGCCTTGTCGGTTTCCACCCAGTTTGACTGGGTTCTGGCTCGGTACGACATTGCGGGATCACGGGCGCATGCCCAAGGTTTGATGACCGCGGGTTTGCTGACCAAGGACCAGTGCGCATCGATTCTTGGTGCGTTGGATCAACTGGAGGCTGCTGTCGCGAGCGGCGAGTTCGTCCCACTGCCTACCGACGAAGACGTGCACTCGGCCCTTGAGCGTGGCTTGATTGAACTGCTGGGTGCTGATCTCGGTGGGCGGTTGCGGGCTGGTCGTTCGCGTAACGATCAAGTAGCCACGCTCTTTCGAATGTATGCACGTGACCATGCGCGTGTGGTGGGACAACTTGTCGCGGGCCTGTGTGAGGCGTTGATTGCCCAGGCGCAGCAGCACGAAGGTGCTGTCATGCCTGGTCGCACGCACTTGCAACATGCCCAGCCAGTGTTGTTGTCACATCACCTGTTGGCGCACGTATGGCCGCTGCTGCGTGACGTTGCGCGGTTGCAGGATTGGGATGCACGAACCAACGTTTCCCCTTATGGCGCTGGGGCTCTGGCTGGTACATCGCTGGGCCTAGACCCACAAACCTTGGCGACCAAGTTGGGCTTTAGCGCTTCAGCAGCTAACTCCATTGATGCCACTTCGTCTCGCGACTTTGCTGCGGAACTGTCATTTGTCCTGGCGATGATTGCCGTGGATGTCTCGCGGTTGGCAGAGGAAATCGTGCTCTGGTCAACGAAGGAATTTTCCTTCGTCACCTTGGCCGACGAATGGTCCACGGGTTCATCCATCATGCCGCAAAAAAAGAACCCCGATGTTGCCGAACAATCCGCTGG
>JAPLBW010000192.1 GCA_026392555.1 Actinomycetota bacterium | reverse complement strand
GCTGCCTACTGCCGTCGCACGCGACTGCCCGGCCACCTCGTCCAAGGTTCGCGGACGCATTCGAGCGGCTAAGGGGAGCCGGACACGAGCTTCGGCTGCGGCGCTGAACAGGTCGTCGGAGGACATTGCCGTCACACTAGTAGGTATGAGCAGGCCTGAATTGGACATCCGAAGGGTCGAGGATCCGGACTCCCTTGTGGCCTGGCCTAAGGGTCAGCCCTACCTGTCCTGCGAACTAGCGGCCGGCCAACTCCTCAGCGCCTACTCCGCAACGCAGGCGGGCGGGATCGTTGCTGTGTGCTTTGTTAAGGATTCGTCCAACATGCGCGATCAACCGTGGGCCACCGTGGTCGGCCAACCGGATGCCAGTGTTGCTTTGATCTCTGCTTGCTTGACTGACTACCCCAGCGTGCTTGATGGTGGACAATTGTCTGGGTGCACGATCCCTCGAGCCGCGCATGAATCACTGCGCGGTGTCCTCGATCGGCGCGGTATTTCTTGGGCCCACCAAGATCAAGGAGCTCCATGGGATTGGTGGTGGACCGACACCTCGCCGACACCCACGGCGCTCTTTGGCAACGTTCAGTGGCTTGATGTCAGCGAAGAGGGCGTCGCATCGCAGATCAAAGAACTTCTCACCCTTGCTTCGCCCACTCACTGGGCAGGACCGGAGAATCCCCTGGCCACGCGATGGGCGGGCATCGTGGATTCTTCGGGGACAGTGGTGTCGTGTGCGGCCGAAACCATGCGCATCGCAGGTAAACCGCACCTAGCCTCCGTGGCCACTCACCCTGACCATCGCGGACAAGGTTTGGCGCTGGCCGTGACCGGCTGGCTGACCCAGCAACTGTTAAAGCAATTCCCGATCGTGACGTTGGGTATGCATGCCGACAACGATGCAGCCCGCACGGTGTACACCAAACTGGGCTACCACTGCGATTACTCCTGGTTTAGCTCAGGCTTCGCGTCAATGCCGGCTTCCAGCCTTTGACGAGGCGTAATCACCGTTGGTGCGCCCGTAAGTGGGTCATGTCCGCCACCGGTCTTGGGGAAGGCAATGACTTCGCGCAATGAGTTAGCACCTGCAAGCAGCATGCAAATGCGGTCCCACCCCAATGCAATGCCACCATGCGGCGGTGGGCCGTACTTAAAGGCTTCCAGCAAGAACCCGAATTTACTTTCGGCATCCTCCGAAGTAATGCCTAAAACTTTAAAAACATCGGCCTGCATTTGACCTTGGTGGATCCGAATAGAGCCACCGCCGATTTCGTTTCCGTTGCAGACAATGTCGTAGGCCCAAGCAAGTGCTTCACCCGGATATTGCGTAAAGGTGTCCGCCCAGTCGGCATTGGGAGCAGTAAAGGGATGGTGAACGGCGGTCCAGCCATCGTTGCCATCATCATCGGTGATGGCTTCAAACATGGGCGCATCAATAACCCAGACGAACGACCACTGCTTGTGATCGATCAATTCGCAACGGTTACCAATTTCCAGTCGAGCCGCTCCGAGCAGACCCAAGGCCTCTGAGCGCTTGCCAGCAGCGAAGAATGCGCAGTCGCCTGGCTTGGCGCCAACAGCGGCCATGAGGCCTTCGCGCTCTTGCTCGGTCAGGTTCTTGGCTACCGGACCGGTCAGTTCTCCGCTTTCGTCAAAGCTGACATAGGCCAGACCTCGAGCACCACGCTGCTTGGCCCATTCCTGCCAGGCATCGAACTGGCGTCGCGGCTGACTGGCACCACCGGGCATAACAACCGCACCCACATGTTCGGCCTGGAACACTCGAAACTCAGTGGCCGAGAAGTACTGCGTCAAGTCGGTGAGTTCTAATCCAAAACGCAGGTCCGGCTTATCGGTTCCGTACTTTTCCATTGAGTCCGCATAGGTAATGCGGGGAATGTCCCCAATGGTGTGGTTGATCGTTCCTTGCCACAAAGCACGAACAACTTCTTCCCCTAAAGCGATGATGTCGTCTTGTTCAACGAAAGACATTTCAATATCTAGCTGGGTGAACTCCGGCTGACGGTCGGCGCGGAAGTCTTCGTCGCGGTAGCAACGAGCAATTTGGTAGTAGCGCTCCATGCCGGCCACCATGAGCAGTTGCTTAAACAGCTGTGGGGACTGTGGCAGGGCGTACCACGTTCCGGGCTTGAGGCGGGCGGGAACTAGGAAGTCTCGGGCTCCTTCCGGAGTTGATGCGGTCAGCGTAGGGGTTTCGATCTCGACGAAGTTGTGCTTTTGCAGGACTTCTCGGGCAATGCGGTTGGCTTCGCTACGCATCCGCAGGGCCTTGGCAGGGCCGCTCCGACGCAGGTCGAGGTAGCGCCACTTCAGGCGCGCTTCTTCGCCCACTTCGGTTTGGTCATCGATTTGAAACGGCAAAGGGGCCGAGGTGGACAGCACCACCACGTTGTCGGCAACGACCTCAATGGCACCAGTGGGAAGGTCAGCATTTTCATTGCCGGCTGGACGAATGCTCACGGCGCCAGAGATCTGCACACACGTCTCGTTCTTCAGGTCGTGCGCCACATCGGCGTCATGAATGACGACCTGAACAATTCCGGAAGCATCGCGCACATCAAAAAATGCCACGCCACCGTGGTCTCGACGACGAGCAATCCAGCCAGCCAAAACGACGTTGATTCCCTCGTCGGTGGCGCGAATCGATCCGGCTTCGCGGGTGCGAATCACTGCTGGTTCCTTCCGTCTTTGTTCAACTGCAAAGCGCTAATAACATCACTGACCACTTGTGCCAGTGGAACCGACACCTGTTCGCCGGTTTCCATGGTCTTCAGTTGCACCGATCCATCCGCTAAGTCGCGCTCCCCGATCACTAGGGCCAGAGCCGCACCGCTGCGATCGGCAGCCTTCATAGCGCCCTTCAGGCCCCGCCCATCAACGGCCAAGTCAGCCGATACCCCAGCCCGCCGTAGTTGGGTGACCAGCTCAAAGGCCACGGCCGCGCACTCCGCGCCGATGGGCACAGCAAAGACATCCACCAACGTGGCGCTTTCGATGAGCAAGCCCTCGGCTTGCATCGCCAAGATCGTCCGATCCACACCCAACGCCCAACCCACGGCAGGAATGTCGGGACCGCCAATAGATGAAGCCAGCCCGTCATAACGACCGCCACCACCAACAGCCGATTGTGAACCCAGGCCGTCGTGCACAAATTCAAAGGCAGTGCGCGTGTAGTAGTCCAAACCACGCACCAGGTGTGGAGATTCGATCCACTCCACGCCAGCAGCTCGCAACAACGACCGAACGGTGTCGTAGTGCTCTTGATTGGCCGCAGACAAGAAATCAGCCATGACCGGCGCATTGACAAGTTGCACCTGTACCTCGGCACGCTTGTCGTCCAGTACCCGCAACGGATTGAGCTTGACGCGATCGCGGGTGGCTTCATCCAGCTCGAGGGTGTCCAAGAAGGCAACGAGCGCGTCCCGATAAGCGGGACGATCAGTGTGATCTCCCAACGAGTTCAGCAACAAGCTCACGCGCTTAAGGCGCAGAGAGGAAAAAATGTCCATCGCGGTGATGATCAGTTCGGCATCCAGGGCTGGGTCATCACTGCCGACCGCCTCGGCCCCTACCTGCGAAAAGTGGCGATACCGTCCGGCCTGCGGGCGCTCGTAGCGATAGAACGAACCCGAGTACCACAGCTTGATGGGCAGAGCGCCCTTGTGCAACCCGTGCTCGAGGATGGCCCGCATCACCGATGCGGTGCCTTCTGGTCGCAACGTGAGCTGGTCATCACCCTTGCTGGTGAAGGAATACATCTCCTTGGCCACAACATCCGTGGACTCACCCACGCCACGCACGAACAGAGCTGTGTCTTCAAAAGTGGGAGTTTCGATGTAGCCGTATCCGGCACGTTGTGCGTGTTGCCCCATGAGTTCGCGCACGCGCAAGAACACGTCGCCTTGTGGTGGCAGGAGGTCAAAGGTGCCCTTGGGCGCGCGCAAATTCTCTGC
>JAPLBW010000201.1:5840-14054 GCA_026392555.1 Actinomycetota bacterium | reverse complement strand
TGAGCGCATCGTCGAGTGTCGTTACGGTGACTGGACCGGCAAGGAACTGAAGTCGCTCACCGATGACCCCATGTGGAAAGTCGTGCAGCGCCATCCCAGCGCAGCGGTCTTTCCAGGGGCTGAGGGCGAGTCCTTGCGCGATGTGCAAAATCGAGCTGTTGAGGCCATCCGCGATTTCAACGCCGAATTCGGTGACCGCGCGGTCTACGCCGTTTTTAGTCACGGGGATGTCATCAAGGCAATCTTGGCTGATGCTCTGGGCCTGCACCTTGACCAATTTCAACGCATCGTTGTTAACCCCTGCTCGGTCAGTGTCGTCACGTACACCCCCGAGCGCCCCTTTGTGCACCGAATGAATGACACCTCGGGTGATTTTGCAAGTTTCGCTCCACCGAACGAATCCGATGAATCAACATCGGACGCAGTTGTCGGTGGCGGAACCGGCGACGGTCGTTAGGCTAGGCGCATGGCTCGCTTACTGCACATTCACACCAACCCCGATCGGTTTGTTGTAGGAACTCTTGGGGAGCCTGGACAGCGGGTGTTCTTTCTGCAAGCTCGCAGTGGAAAGAGAGTCACCTCCGTTTCGCTGGAAAAGCAGCAAGTAGCGGTCCTCGCCCAACGCCTCGATGTATTGCTGGATGAAGTCGAACGCATGGAACTGGTCGAGCTAACCGGTCAAATCTTGCCCGATGATCTTGCCCCGCTGGAAACTCCCATCGATGATGAATTTCGCGTAGGCGCACTGTCGCTGGGCTGGGATGAAGACGAGCGTTTAGTGCTCATTGAGGCTTTTGAACAAACTGAAGAAGAGTCGGACGAGCCCATCGAAGATGACGATGATGCCGGACCTGATCTGTTGCGCGTTCGGCTTACGCCACTTGAAGGGCGGGCCTTCGTCAGACGAGCCAACGTGGTCGTTGGTGCTGGCCGGCCGGCGTGCCCCTTTTGTTCGCTGCCGCTAGATAGCGAGGGCCATGTGTGCCCGAGGGCCAATGGCTACCGTCGGTGATGCGGAGCGGCACGGCTTGCAGGATTCGGTGACCGTGTCGCAGGTGCTACGCGAGGGGACGTTGACCGTCGAGGGCCGTTTGAGCGGGGCCTCAAATGCAACTCTTTTGTGCATCGCGGAGTTAGATGGCGTGCAGATCGAGTGCGTCTATAAACCCGTGATGGGCGAGCGCCCGTTGTGGGATTTTCCGGATGGGACTCTTGGGCATCGAGAGGTGGCTGCGTACGAGGTAGCAGCAACGTTTGCCCACGTGTCCGGTGATGATGCAGTCCTGATTCCAGAAACTATCTGGCGCGAGGAAGGTCCGTTCGGCGAAGGATCCTGCCAACGATGGATTGACGTCTCTGAGACCCAACTGGTCGACATCATTGAATCGCAGGAGGAACAACGCGGCTGGCTCTCCGTCTTAGAAGCTAGCGATGATTTTGGCCGCCCGGTGCAATTGATCCACCAGGATGACGCTCGGTTGCGTCAGATGGCGCTGTTGGACATTGTCACCAATAATTCTGATCGCAAAGGTGGACACATCCTGGTCGATCAACAAGGCAATCTTTTTGGAGTCGACCACGGATTGTGCTTCAACGTGGAAGACAAATTGCGAACCGTGCTGTGGGGCTGGGCTGGGCAACCACTCACAGCGGAAGAAAGCGCATCCTTGAAACTCCTGCGGGATCAGCTAGTTAGTGGTGATCTCGGCACTCGTTTGGCAGCACACCTCGAACCGTTTGAGTTGGACATTTCCGTTGAGCGCATTGAGCACTTGCTTCACAAAGGGCACTTTGTTGAACCTACGAGTCGGTGGCCGTCCATCCCTTGGCCTGCCTTCTAAGTCAGTAGACTGTTGACATGTTGAGTTGGGCTGAGCCGATTGTTCCGGTCGTTCCTGGAGACGATGAGCAGCCCGTTCTCATTTTTGACACCGCGCAAGGGGTGATGGTTAATCTCCTTGATCACGTAGCCCAAGGCGAAGCGTTCCGCATGTACGTATGCGGCATCACGCCATACGACGCAGCACATTTAGGCCATGCGTCCACCTATCTTGCGTTCGACTTGGTCCAGCGGACTGTCCGTGATGCTGGAGTTCCTGTTCGGTACGTTCAAAACGTCACTGACGTGGACGATCCGCTACTCGAGCGCGCTCTGCTGACGGGCGATCACTGGTCTGACTTAGCTGAACGCGAGATTCAACGCTTCCGCGAGGATATGCAGGCATTGCGGGTTCTCCCGCCAGATGAATTCATCGGAGTGGTGGAGTCCATTCCTGATGTCGTGCAACTTATTGAGCGACTCAAGAACGCCAATGCCGCCTATCAAGTTGAACAAGACTGGTACTTCGACCTGTCGACAGCATCGGGTTTCGCGGCGGTCGCGGACGTAGATAGAGCCACCATGATTGATGTGTTCGGTCAACGCGGGGGAGACCCACAACGGCCTGGCAAACGCGACGCTCTCGATCCGTTGCTGTGGATGGCAGCCCGCGGAGACGATCCGCGTTGGGAGACATCCTTGGGATCTGGTCGTCCCGGTTGGCACATTGAATGTGTAGCTATTGCTGCCAGTTGTTTAGGTACGGCTTTTGATTTGCAGGGTGGTGGCTCGGATCTGACGTTCCCACACCATCACATGTGCTCGGCTTTGGGGCACGCGTTGGCTGGCGAACCCTTCGCCACGCATTACGCACATACGGGCATGGTGGCCCTCCATGGCGAAAAGATGAGTAAGTCCAAGGGCAATCTCGAGTTCGTGTCCCGATTAAGGCAGACCGGCGCTGATCCCATGGCTATTCGACTGGCTTTGATCACGCAGCACTATCGCAGTGACTGGGAATGGACGCCACAGCACTTAACTGATGCGGTTAGCAAACTTGCCATGTGGCGCGAAGCCGTGGGCCGAACTTCAAGTCCCGATGCATCCATATTTATTGGTCGGATCCGCGCCGCCTTACGCACAGATCTAAATTCCCCGCTAGCACTGCAGGTGATGGATGAATGGGTGTCATCAACAGGGGAGTCTGCAGGGGCTGGTCAGCACATGGCTAGCGCAGTTGATGCGCTGTTGGGTATTGATCTGACGTAAGGTCAAGAGTCGCGCCGGCGCAGGTAGCGCTGGAATTCGCGAGCGATCGCCTCACCGGAAGCTTCTGGCAAGTCCGCCGCGTCACGTACTTCCTCGAGTTGCTGGACATACTCGGCGACATCAGGATCGTCAGCAGCTAGTTCTTCTGCACCGCGTTGCCACGCCCGGGCATCTTCAGGCAAGTCACCCAGATCAATAGGTGCGTCCACCAAATCCTCAAGCATGGCCAAGAGCGCAAGTGTGGCCTTGGGACAGGGTGGTTCGGAGACGTAATAAGGAACCTGAGCCCACAGGGACACGGCGGAGAAGCCGGCGTCTTGAGCTTCACTTTGCAACACACCCACGATTCCCGTCGGACCCTCGTAGGTGGTGGTGTCAAAACCCAATCGGTCAGCCAAGGTCGCATCGGAGGCGAACCCAGTGATCGGAACAGGGCGAGTGTGAGGAGTGGCAGCCAAAAGTGCCCCGAGCACGATGACTTGTTGGACTCCCAGCGAGTCTGCGAGGTCTAGCAACTCTGCGCAAAAAGACGGCCAGCGCATCGACGGTTCAATGCCATTGACCATAACCGCATCATGGGAGCTATTCGCAAGACGTGCGACGCTCACGCTCGTGGTGGGCCACGTCAGGCTACGCACGCCCTTGCTCTCAATGTTAATGATGGGGCGTTGGACTTGAAAGTCGTAGTAGGACTCGGGGTCCACTGTTGCCAACAGTTGCGCATCCCATTGATCGGACAGATGGCGCACTGTTGCGGTGGCTGAGTTGGCACCATCGTTCCACCCCTCAAAGGCAGCAATCAAGACTGGACTGTTGAGTTGAGGTAACTCGGTATGAAATTCCATGATTGCACCTTTCTCCCTATCCAACGGTATTGCCAACCAACTCTCGTCACCGAGAGCTACTCGCTACTGATCGCATCAAGCACATTTAGTCGTGATGCACGCCGTGCCGGCCATAGTGCAGCCAGCACGCCAACCAATGCCGAAACCACCAGGAATGCGATCAGCTGACCCCAGGGGATGGACAACAGTTGAATGCCCTCGTTGCGTAACACCTTTTGCAGGCTGACACCAAAGATCACACCCAGACCTAGGCCCAACAAGGCACCATAGATGGCGATGACCATCGATTCCCATCGAATGGAGGACTTCATCTGCTTGCGGGACATTCCAACCGCGCGAAGAAGTCCAATCTCGCGCGTGCGTTCCACCACGGACAAAGCCAACGTGTTCACAATTCCCAAGACGGAAATGATGATGGCCAGTCCAAGTAGGGCATAGATAATCGCGAGGATCTGGTCTACCTGTCCCACGACGCTGGCCTTGTACTCGCTTTGATCCTTGACCACCACGGTGGGCAGATCGGCCAAGGCCTTGTCAATACCAGCCTTCACCGTGGTTGGGTCCGCACCCTTTTGAAGAGTGGCATAAACGGCGGAATCTTGGTCGGGCTGGCCAGCTTTCACCAGATTGGCGATTGATGTCACATACCCGCTGAGCAGCCCATCCCTAGCAAAAGTGCCGGTGACTGGCAGTTTCACCGTGTTTCCATCGGTAAAGAGCACCCGAATCGACTGGCCGATAGTCAGGTTGTTTGACGAAAAGGTCTCATCATCAACGAGGAAACCGTCTTTGGCGTCAGAGGCACTTCCTTGTGTGAAGTCCAAGGCCAGTACCTGCGAAACAGTCGCTGGATCAATGCCGCCGATGACTGCTACGCGCTTGTTGATCTGTCCAGCGACGCTACGAATCGGCGAAACAACACCCACGCCAGGGACGGCCTTCACATCTTGGGCCACCACAGGGCTAAAGCCCCGGAAGGTAGTGCTGCTGACAATAAAGTCCGCACGCAAAACTCCTTCAACTGAGGCACTTGTTGAGGCCTTGGTAGATGCTCCCAGGATTGACATGGCTCCCACGAGAGCAAGACCAATCATCAAGGCCGATGCAGTGGATGCAGTTCGGCGACGATTGCGTTGCGCGTTGTTGACGGCGATGCGGCCGGCGATGCCTCTGCGGTGGAGAGGAAACCCGAGGAAACCAATAACCGGACTAGCGATGACGGGGGACAACACGATCACTGTGAACAGCAGTAGGGCGGATCCAGCACCGACGTAGGTCGCACCCTTGGTACCGGCCTGCCCCACTCCGACGATCAAACTGATCACGCCCACAACCAGCAGGACGAGACCGATGATGATGCGATTACGCAGTGATCGTTGCGGTAAGGCAACCTCAGCACGCATAGCGGCCACCGGTGGAATGCGACTGGCTCGACGAGCCGGAATGTAGGCAGCTGCGACGGTCACAAACAGGCCAACGATGAGGGCAACGATGACCGTTCGCGGCTGAACCACCAGCGATCCAGTTGGTAGGTCACCGCCCAACGTCGAGATTAGTTGCTTCAATCCCACAGCAAGTACCAATCCAAAGCCGATGCCGACAATCGCTCCAACAATTCCCACGACAACGGCTTCGCCGAGCACGGCTACCGTGACTTGACGGCGACTGGCACCCAAGGCACGCAACAGGGCGAGTTCGCGAGATCGCTGAGCCACCAGCATGGCGAACGTATTCAAGATGATGAAGGAGCCAACGATCAGGGCCAAAAAGGCAAATACGAGCAAAAAGATATTGACGAAGCTCAAGGCCTTAGCAATGGTGGCCGCCTGATCATCGGCGGCCTCCTTGCCGGTTTGGACATTGACGGTCTTGCGCTCACTAGGTGTGAGGGTCTTTTCAATTGATGCCTTTGTTTCGTCCTGCGTGAATCCGGCCTTGGACTTGACCGAGATGGCCGAAACTTGACCGGGGGCGAGTAAAAGCTTTTGCGCGGTTAATGGGTCAAAGGCCGTCAGACTTGCGCCGGCGAGGTTGCCCGACGTACCAAAACGGAAGATGCCGGTGACCTTGGCTTGGCTGGGCCCGCGCGGTGTGACGATCTTGATGGTGTCTCCAACAGCTAAGCCGCCGGACTCGGCTGTTTGGGTATCGATGGCCACTTGCCCCGAAGCGATCGGACCTTTTCCTTCGCCGGGAACGAGGCGATAGGGGCTCAGTTCTTGGTCGTCAGACCAACTGGTTCCAAAGGCCGGTGCGCCAGGTGTGCCGACGACCTTGCCGTCGTCGCCAATCACGTAGACGCCGTCAACTTGAACGAATCCCGCTGCACGCTCAACATCCGGCGACTTCTCGACGCGACCCACCAAAGACGCGGAGATAGAAATCTCACGATCTCTCGGCGCCCGGTTGGTCGTGAAGGCCTGCTGTGGAGTCAGTTCCACATCGCTCGTAGTTTGGGCAAAGAGGTCATCAAAAGTCTTTGACAACGTGTCGGTGAAGATGAGGGTTCCGGCGACAAAGGCCACACCGAGGACGACCGCCAAAGCGGAAAGGATCAGGCGAATTTTGTGAGCGGCGAGATTTCGCCGAATGAATCGCAACATGGGTCAGGCCTGCTCGCGGCCGGGAACCTCAAGGCGCTTTAAACGTTCGAAAACCTTGTCCGCTGTCGGGTTGGGCATATCGTCCACCACTTCACCGTCGGCCAGAAAGATGACACGATCAGCAAACGCTGCAGCGTTGGCATCGTGAGTCACCATCACCATGGTCTGGCCTAGGTCATCGACTGAACGCCGCAGGAACGCGAGCACTTCGCCGCCTGATCGCGAGTCAAGGTTGCCGGTTGGTTCGTCGCCAAAGATGATCTCGGGACGACTAGCCATGGCGCGGGCACAGGCCACTCGTTGTTGCTGACCACCGGACAGTTCCGATGGGCGGTGGTTAAGGCGATCTTGTAGTCCAATAGCTGCAATAACCGAATCAATCCATTCCTTGTCGCCCGCGTTGCCAGCAAGGTCCAGCGGCAAGGTGATGTTCTCAATCGCGGTCAAGGTGGGGATCAAGTTGTAGGCCTGAAATACAAATCCCAGGCGGTCACGCCGAAGTTGGGTGAGGTCCTTTTCCTTTAGCGTTGCCAAGTCAACATCACCAATGAGCACCTGGCCCGACGTCACGGTGTCTAGGCCGGCCATGCAGTGCATCAGCGTGGATTTGCCAGAACCAGAAGGCCCCATGATCGCGGTGAACTGACCTTTACCGAGTTCAACGTTGACCGACTTCAATGCGGCAACTTCGGTATCACCCTCGCCATAGACCTTCGTGAGGTTTATTGCCCGTGCAGCGGCTGTAGTAATGGCGGTGGCGTTCATCGTGCTCCCTTGGAGTGGCGGTCCCCGAAAAGTGCTTCAGGACTGAGGAGAGCCTACGTTAATGGTGGGAAACAGCGGTGGTTCGCCACCGAAAGCTGGGCAGATGGACTGGAAGTCACACCAATCACACAATTTGCTGGTCTTGGGTTCAAAAACACCGGTCTTTAGCCGATCTTCAATGTCGTTCCAGATGGCCACAATCTTGTTTTGGGTAGCCGTCAGGACGTCCGCGCTGGGTTCATCTATGACCGGGCGACCATCACCGAGGAACAATAATTTCAACTGTCGTGGCAAGACACCGTCATTGCGCCACAGCACGAGTCCGTAGAAGCGCATTTGAAACAAGGCTTTGTCCTGAAACCGTGGGTTGGGAGATTTACCCGTCTTGTAATCAACGATCCGGATATCTCCCGCGGGGGATACGTCAAGGCGATCGATGAACCCGCGCAGGATCAATCCACTATCGAGGGTGGTCTGGACAAACAATTCACGACCTGTTGGCTCAAGTCGTTGGGGATCTTCCATCGCAAAGTATGTGCCAACTAAGTCTCGTGCCTTTTCCAGCCACACGGTCAGGCCTTCTTCTTCGGCGACGACTGCAACCTCTGGGTCTTTGGCAATGACGGCCTGCCAAGCCGGTTCAATCAGCGCGTTCGCGGCATCGAGTGTGCGTTCAAGCGCGGGCAGGTCGTACAAACCCTCAAGGGCTGCATGAACAACGGTTCCGCGGGTAGCTGCCGATGATGGAGCCGTCGGCAGCTTGTCAATTGACCGCAAGCGAAACAAGAGCGGACATTGCTGAAAGTCCGATGCGCGGGAGGGGGACAAGGCGCGTGGAACATTGACGACGTCGGGTGTTGTAGGGCTCATCTAGTTCACCGTAGTGGAAAACCGCCTAGTCTGGGAGTTGTGA
>JAPLBW010000201.1:0-5773 GCA_026392555.1 Actinomycetota bacterium | reverse complement strand
CTCGGCTGACGAGGACAAATCCGACAAACCGCAAAACCGCGACAGATCAATCCGGTTGGGGTCAGTGCAGGGTGTCCCCGTGCTGCTGTCCGGCAGTTGGTTCATCGTCGCGGCGTTGATCACCGTCACTTTTGCACCGGTTGTTCAGGATCGAGTGCCAGGTATTGGCTCTTGGGCCTATGCAGTCGCCTTGATATTCGCGTTGTTGCTTTATGTATCCGTATTCATTCATGAACTAAGCCACACGCTCGTGGCTCGATCCTTTGGGATACCCGTCCTGGGGATCAGGCTCAACATTTTTGGTGGCTTGTCAGAGATTGCCGAATCACCCACCACGGCTTGGCGTGAGTTTGCTATTTCAGTAGCCGGGCCCGCCGTCTCATTAGTGCTGGGCGTAGTCGGATTAGGGCTCGAAAGAACCTTCGCGCCCACGGGGATAGTTGGTGTCTTATTGCTGCAAGTCACCGTGGCGAACCTCTTCGTTGGATTCTTTAATCTCCTTCCCGGCTTACCCCTGGATGGCGGACATGTCATCAGGGCCGTGCTGTGGGGGATCACGGGAAACGCGCACCGCTCAACGATCGTGGCTTGCTGGGCTGGTCGCGTGGTGTCACTGCTCATCGTTTCTTTGCCCTTTGGGCTCGCGGGACTCAGCGGCAATAATCCCAGCATCATCACTGTTGTGTGGTGCGCACTCATTGCAGGCTTCGTGTGGACTGGGTCTTCGGCCACGTTGGTTCAGGAACGTCTAACGGCCGCCATACGTACCTTGTCGGTAGCAGATTTCGTCAGGCCTTTCGTCAGTGTCCAAGCGGATACACCGCTGGCTGTGGCGATGAATCAGGTGTTCGCCGCTAATGCGCGTTCTATCGTCACCACCGACTCAGCGGGAGCACCTGTCGGGATCGTCAACGAACAAGCTGTTGCTGCCGTACCGATCGACCGACGCCCCTGGGTCGATGTTGCCTCGGTAGCACGCAGAGTCGACGATCAGTCAGTCATTGGATACGACCTAATAGGAGAGGCGATGCTTGCGGACCTTCGGGCCAAAGCCAAGCAGGACTTCTTGGTGCACGATTCCACGGGGCAGTTGGTGGGTGTGCTCGTGGTCGCTGATGTCGAAAGCAGGATGGAGACTGCACGCAAGGGGAGAAAAGCTCGGCACTAACCTTGTGCGTTATGAGTGAGCTCCCCACCGTCCAGCGACCGCTTCGGGTCGGCGAATCAGTTCAGCTAACTGACGACCGGGGAAGACACCACACCATCGTTCTTGAAGAGGGCAAGCGTTTTCATACGCACCGTGGATCGATCGGTCATGATGACCTCATCGGGTCGCCAGAGGGTTGTGTCGTTTATAGCGACCGCAAGGTTCCCTATCTCGCCCTACGCCCACTATTGATGGACTTTGTCCTGTCGATGCCTCGTGGCGCGACGGTGATTTACCCCAAGGATTCCGCAGCCATTATCAGTGTTGCTGACGTTTTTCCAGGGGCCCGCGTGCTCGAAGCCGGTGCCGGTTCGGGAGCCTTGAGCTGTTCACTGCTTCGAGCGATCGGTCCGACTGGACGCTTGTTCTCCTTTGAGCGACGGGAAGACTTCGCTGAAATTGCGGCAGCAAATGTGTTGAAGTTCTTTGGCGAGACGCAAACGACCTGGAGCCTCACCACTGGTGATCTTGTGGAGTCACTGCCTGAAAGCGAAGCAGCCGCTGGTGTTGACCGTGTGGTGCTCGACATGCTGGCACCATGGGAGTGCATTGATGCGGTTGCCTCAGTCCTCATTCCTGGCGGAGTCTTGGTGATCTATGTCGCCACAACGACACAGATGTCAACGGTGGTTGAGGCCTTGCGTGCACACGGTGAATTCACTGAGCCGGTCAGCACTGAAACGATGGTTCGTTCTTGGCACGTTGAGGGTCTAGCCGTGCGACCCGATCACCGCATGATCGGCCACACGGGATTCTTGGTTCAAACTCGGCGCATGGCCCCAGGAATTGCTGCCCCACCGAGGCGACGTCGGCCCGCAAAGCGCTAGTGCCTACGAAGCGTTAGGACCGGCGATTTCTTTACCATCGCTGATTTGGGCCACGTGAATGCAATTGCCTGGACATTCCTTAGCCGAGGCGATGACATCGGTAACGAGGTCGAGCGGGACGCGAGCGCGAGCACCGGGTTCAAGGAGCAACTCGTCAGCTTCATCCTTGACGTAGGCCAACCCGTCTAGGTCCATTTCAAACACCGGCCGTGCGTATTGCACGCACAGTCCATCACCCGTACACAACTCTTGGTCAATCCACACTTCAAGAGTGGCTTGAGCTGGATTGATCGAATCGGAACTGATGAGTCACTCCTTCATGAGGTTTGTGTCTTTGAGCCTAACAATCGCGCGCTTGTTTCGCTTGACCCCCCAGATCTGGACTTGACTTCGGACACGGCGGACCAAACTGTGGCGCAAAGACCAAAAGGGGAGTTAGATCAAGGGAGAACATCTGCTCCAGGAGGCGAAAGACATGACTACCCCTGATGAGGGCTCCACCCCACAGGCTCGGCGGTACGTCAGCAATGTCAACCCTCCCGCTGTGACTGATCGGGATTTAGCTGCAGACATTGCATCGTTAAGCGCCCAGAACCGACGGCTGGTGTCAACGCTGCAACAAGCACGAGAGCAGATTGTCACTCTCAAGACGGAGATGGATCAGCTCGCCCAGCCGCCTTCCGGTTTTGCCATCTTTATTGGTGCTAACGACGACTCGACGGTGGATGTGTTCGCCAATGGGCGCAAGATGCGAATTGTTGCTAGCCCAGATGTCGACGTCGCGGCGCTTGAGCCAGGACAAGAAGTTGTTCTGAACGAAGCCATGAACGTCGTGAAGGCCCTGGCGTTTGAAAAAGTCGGGGAAATCGTGCTGCTCAAGGAGCTTCTTGAGGACGGCGAGCGCGCTCTTGTCCTCGGACATTCCGATGAAGAGCGTGTGGTTCGCCTCGCTGACCCGTTGCTCAAGGGCGTTGTACGGGCTGGGGATTCCTTGCTGTTGGACAGCCGCTCGGGCTTCGTGCTGGAACGAATCCCTAAGTCTGAGGTCGAGGAACTGGTTCTCGAGGAAGTCCCCGATATCCAGTACGAAGACATTGGTGGTCTTGGCAACCAGATTGACCTCATCCGCGATGCCGTGGAATTGCCGTATCTGCATCGGGACCTTTTCGCCGAACACAAGCTGCGTCCGCCCAAGGGCATCTTGCTGTACGGCCCGCCCGGATGCGGAAAGACCCTAATCGCCAAAGCCGTTGCGCATTCGCTGGCCAACAAGGTTGCCGAAGCCACCGGTCAACCCGGCGGCAAGAGTTATTTCTTGAACATCAAGGGCCCAGAGCTGCTCAATAAATACGTGGGTGAGACTGAACGTCACATTCGTTTGGTCTTTCAGCGCGCAAGGGAAAAGGCCAGCGAGGGCACGCCGGTAATCGTGTTCTTTGACGAAATGGATTCGCTTTTCCGCACCCGAGGAACCGGTGTCTCTTCGGATGTGGAAAACACGATCGTTCCCCAGCTCCTGAGTGAGATCGACGGTGTGGAGGGCCTAGAGAACGTGATCGTGATTGGGGCGTCCAACCGCGAAGACATGATTGACCCAGCCATTTTGCGGCCCGGTCGCCTCGATGTAAAGATCAAGATTGAACGTCCAGACGCTGAGGGAGCTCGCGATATCTTCAGTAAGTACGTCACATCTGATCTGCCCCTGCATGCGGAGGATTTGGCAGAACATGGCAACGACCCCGTTGCAACCGTGACATCCATGATTCAGCGCACCGTTGAATTGATGTACGCCGAGAGTGATGAAAATCGGTTCCTGGAAGTCACCTACGCCAACGGCGACAAGCAAATCTTGTATTTCAAGGACTTCAACTCAGGTGCCATGATCCACAACATTGTTGACCGAGCCAAGAAGATGGCCATTAAGGATTTCCTAGACAGCAACAGCCGTGGAATTCGTATCTCGCACCTGCAAGCAGCCTTGCTTGATGAGTTCCGTGAGAACGAGGACTTGCCCAACACCACGAACCCTGATGACTGGGCTCGCATTTCTGGCAAGAAGGGTGAGCGCATTGTGTTCATCCGGACTCTGACGCACGGTAAGCAAGGCACTGAACCTGGGCGATCTATTGAAACGATCGCCGATACTGGGCAGTACCTCTAAGCGCCTGTGTCAGTCACCACCGACAGTAGGTTGACACCATGACTGTGCGACGCATTATGGGCACTGAAGTGGAGTATGGAATTTCTGTGCCTGGGCACCCGCACGTCAATTCCATGAATCTGTCGGCGCAGATCGTCAATTCCTACGGTGTGGCCCAGGTGCAAGGCGCGACCACCCGGTGGGATTTCGAGCAAGAACACCCCCTTGATGATGCACGCGGTGTGGATTTGCCACCGGCTCTTCGCGAATCCCTGGAGGGCACGTATGAAGATCCAGGCCTGTTGAATGTCATCTTGACGAATGGTGCACGCCTCTATGTCGACCATGCCCACCCTGAGTACTCCACGCCAGAGGTGACCAACCCGCTGGATGCAGTTATCTGGGAAAAGGCAGGGGAGCAGGTGATGCTCTCGGCCATGCAACGTGCCAATGCTGCGCCTGGGGCCTTGCCCATCAACCTGTATAAAAACAACACCGATAACAAGGGCGCTTCCTACGGTACGCACGAGAACTACTTGATGCGCCGTGATGTGGCCTTTGGATCCATCGTGCGCTACCTCACGCCGTTCTTTGTCACGCGCCAGATCATCACCGGATCGGGACGTGTCGGTATTGGTCAAGATGGCCGCCACGCTGGATTCCAAATCAGTTTCACGTCATCGTGGGAGATGCCAATTTGTCGGAGTACTCAACATTCTTAAAGCTCGGGATGACCTCTTTGGTCCTCGATCTGGTTGAAGCTGGTGCCATGGCCAACGTCCCGGAGTTGCGAGCCCCGGTCGGTGAGATTCGCGCAGTTTCCCATGACTGGAGCCTTAAGCACCTGGTGCAACTAACAGACGGGCGAAAGGTAACGGCCCTCGATGTCCAGTACATGTATCTCGACGCCGTTGAACAGTGGCTGTCACTGAACCCCACCGATGATGACCAAACGGCCCAAGTGATCAGTCTGTGGCGGGAGTACCTCGACGCGCTGGGAACGGATCCGCTGTCGTTGAGCGATCGCTTGGACTGGGTAGCTAAGTTGCGGTTGATGCAGGCGTATCGAGACCGCGACCAGGTGGAGTGGGATGAGCCGAAATTGGGGATGCTCGACCTTCAATACAGCGATATTCGGCCGGAAAAGGGCATCTATCACCGGTTAGTGGCGCAGGGACAGATGAAAACCCTCATCACGGCGGAGCAATCGCGGGCAGCGGTCTCTCAGCCGCCGACCGATACCCGCGCTTGGTTTAGGGGCGAATGTATTCGACGGTGGGGAGACCGCATTTTCGCCGCATCCTGGGATTCGATCGTTTTCGAACTTCCCGAGCATGATTTGTTGCAACGTATTCCCACGAACGACCCCACTAAAGGGACTCGCGAACTTCTAGAAACGTTGTTACTGGATGTGTCATCAGCCGACGAACTCGTGAGTCGTCTTCAATCATTGGCTTAGCCCTACTTCACCTTTTCGATCCGCAACGCCATTACGGGACACGCTTCGACTGCTGAACGAGCCAGCAGGAGGGATGCGTTGTCGTCAGGAATGGCATGCACTATCGGGTAACCCCAATCATCGAGATCGATGAGTTCGGG
>JAPLBW010000060.1 GCA_026392555.1 Actinomycetota bacterium | reverse complement strand
GATGCCTTTCACGATTCGATCGTCATTGATGGAGTGGCTGCCGAAAACTTGCAAGCTCGGGTGCGCGGCATGGCGCTGATGGCGTTGTCGAATCAAGAAAACCACCTCGTACTGGCCACGGGCAACAAGAGTGAGCTCGCCGTTGGGTACTCCACGATTTATGGCGACGCGGTGGGTGGATTCGCTCCCCTGAAGGATTTGCCCAAGACGTGGGTATGGGAACTTTCGCGCTGGCGCAATGCGGTCTCCGAAGCCTTGGGCGAACCCGAGCCCATCCCGGAGAACTCCATCACCAAGCCACCGTCGGCCGAATTGCGACCGGACCAACTCGACACCGACTCGCTACCGGACTACGACCTGCTCGACAGCGTCCTTGAGGACTACATCGAGGGCAACCACAGCGCAGCCGAACTCGTACGGGACGGATTTGATCTTGAAACCGTCGAGCGTGTCCTGGCCATGGTCGATGCCGCTGAGTTCAAGCGCCGCCAATACCCGCCGGGCCCAAAAATCTCGCTGACGGCCTTTGGTCGCGACCGGCGCCTGCCTATGACCAATAAGTGGCGCGAGAAAGCCCCTGGTACCCAATCTGGCTAGAACGTGTCACTATTAACTCATCGATCCGGGGACCCATATGGGCCTCGAGAACGGAGTCAAAGAAATGACGGTTAATCCCGTGTTGCCAGAAAAGACTGAGCAGCTCTATGGCGGCATCGCTGCCACCAATCGCCGCATCACCACGCGCGATCTGATCGCCGCCAAGGCCCGCGGTGACCGCTGGCCGATGATCACCACCTACGACGCCTTAACGGCACAGTTGTTTGATGATGCGGGGATTCCCGTCCTGCTCGTCGGCGATAGCGCCGCCATGGTGGTCCAAGGACACGACACCACGTTGCCCATCACCCTTGACGAGATGATCCCGATGGTGGCAGCGGTGGTGCGCGGAAGTTCGCGAGCACTCGTTGTGGCCGACATGCCTTTTGGTTCCTACCAACTCTCGCCCGAACAAGCACTGGGATCAGCAGCGCGCTTTGTCAAAGAAGCCGGCGCACATGCGGTCAAGCTCGAAGGTGGCGCCCGGGTCCGCCCGCAGGTATCAGCGTTAGTTGAAGCCGGTATTCCCGTGATGGGTCACATTGGCTTGACGCCACAATCGGTCAACGTCCTTGGCGGTTATCGCGTACAAGGACGCGGCGCGGATGCGGACCACATCATTACCGACGCCAAAGCATTAGAAGCTGCTGGCGCCTTTGCCATTGTGCTCGAAGTCATGCCCGCCGAATTGGCTACGCAAATCACCGCAGCGGTCAACGTGCCCACGATCGGGATCGGCGCCGGCAACCACACCGATGCTCAGGTATTGGTGTGGCAGGACTTATTGGGACTGACTCCCCCGCCGCATCCACGCTTCCTTAAGCCTTACGCCGATCTGCGCTCGATCATGACCTCAGCGGTGCGGGAATGGGCTGACGACGTGGTGGCAGGTCAATACCCAGCCGACGATCAGGACTACGTGTAAGCCTGGCGACTAAACGTCGGTCACACGCACGCCAGCGTGCGCCTTGTAACGGCGATTGACCGAAATCAAGTTGGCTGTGAGGGCTTCGACCTGGTGCGCATTGCGCAACCGGCCAGCAAAGATGCCGCGCATTCCGGCAATGACTTCAACAATGGCCTGAACCGTGTCCGTGGCTTCGCGGTTATCGCCCAGAACCAAAACGTCGGTTTCAATAGTGTCAACGTCAGGATCAAGGAGCAATTCGGCCGAGACGTTATTAAATGCCGCGGTCACGGTGGAATCGGGTAACAAAGCAGCGGCCTGTTGAGCCGCGCTGCCTTCTTCTACTGCCAAGGCGTACGCGCCCTGCTTGTCAAAGCCCAGCGGGTTCACACAATCAACCACGATGCGACCGGCCAAAGCCTCGCGCAGGTCAGTCAAAGTGGCCGCGTGACCATCCCAAGGAACCGCCACGATCACCACATCGCTTTCGGCAGCGCAGGTGGCGTTGTCCACCCCGAGAATGCCAAAACCCAATTCACTCGCAATATCGCTCGCGCGCTGAGCGTCGCGAGAACCGATAGTCACGCTCAAGCCGCCCATGGCCAAGCGTCGGGCTAGGCCACGGCCCGGATCTCCGGTTCCGCCCAGGACGCCAAGGCGCAATCCAGGGACATCGGGTAGTTGGCGAGGGTCAACAGTGGGTTGAGTAGTCATGGCGCGCATCCTTTCAGCAGGACCTTAAGTAAGGCACGATGACCCCATGGATTCAACTGCAGTGCGGCTATTGCGCGAGCTGCTGGCTGGCGATCCCCTCCTGGGACAAACCCAGGACTTTGCGCGAGTCCTGAATCGATCGGCCACCACTCCCGGTGGCCTCTTACTGGTGGGAACCCCCACCCAAGAACCGTGGCACATGGCTGCACACTTGGATGACGAAAGTCGCCTGGCCGCAATGCCCGAACTCAAACCCACCTTGGTTCGTTGGCAACCACCCGCAGATGCTCCCCCCCACCTGTCCATCGGCCTGGAGCGTATTGAGCGCACCACGCGAAAAGAAACGGTGTTCGTTGTCGCTGGAGATAGCGCACCTGATGAATTACTTGAACGCGTTTTTGATGCCAAAAAGCTCGGGGCCCGCATCCTGACGATGGCCACGGCCGAAGCTGAAATCACCGAGATGGCCCACGAGGTCTTAATCATTCCCGACGAAGATGCCGCTGCCGGAGTGCGGGAAAACCCTTCGCCCCAGCTCGCAGCGACTGCGGATTCGCACGAAAAAAGCCTAGGAATCAGTTTTGATGCAGCTCAACACGTCGTTTCGATGGCAGCGGGCGAATTTTCCCGCGGAAGTGAAAAATCAGGACTGAAATCGCGTCTTGCGCGCATGATTGACAGCATTACCGGACCTGGCGATGAGTGGGCTTAACTGCCGATTTACGCGTAAATTCGCTACTTTTTTGTGACTGATGTGACGAAATGCAATTTTTTCGCCGTTCACTACTTCAGCAATGCGCGATGACGGAAAAACGGCACAAAATGCAAATCGAAAGTGGACATAGCGAAAGATCGCAAAAAATATTTGCGACACGCGGTGGAAAAATCTCCCAATTGTGATGGCGCTTACACGCAATGCGTGGAACAGTGTGAACAGCGACACGTTCGGCAACAGGCTGAGCGCGACAAATCTGGGAGGAACTTGTGGCGGCGAAAAAAGCTGCGGCAAAGCGCCCCGCCAAGAAGACGGCGAAGCGAGCCACCAAGAAGACTGCTGCGAAGCGGACTGCTAAGAAGTCAGTGAAGAAGGCCGCTGCGAAGCGTCCAGCCCAGCTAAGAAGGCCGCTGCTAAGAAGCGTCCAGCGAAGAAGGCCGCTGCTAAGAAGCGTCCAGCTAAGAAGGCCGCTGCTAAGAAGCGTCCAGCTAAGAAGGCCGCTGCTAAGAAGACTGCTAAGAAGGCCGCCAAGCGTCCTGCCAAGAAGGCAGCGAAGAAGGCAGCCAAGCGTCCTGCTAAGAAGGCCGCTGCAAAGCGCACCACCAAGAAGGCCGCGAAGCGTCCTGCCAAGAAGGCAGCAAAGCGTCGCTGATCTTCACTTCCCTAAGCTAAAAATCGAAGACCCCTCGCTTATGCGGGGGGTCTTTGGTGTCCAGCCGCCAATGCGTTCCCGGCACTAGTCCGTGGGGTCGGTTTCCTGCCACTGCTCATTGCGCTCACGCACCTGCGCGAGCGCACCCTGCGCGTCGACCGCGCTGTCGAACGGCCCGAGTTTTACTTTGCCAGGACAGATCGGTCCCTGCTCTACAGCATTGTGGCGCAGGCACCACCAAAACTGCTCGAGGTCGTTTCCGCCAGAGCTTTGATCCCCGCTGCGCTTCATCTCAGTACTCCTAGACTGTGTGCATGTCGTTAAAGCCAGGTGTGGTCTCCCCCATACGGGTTGTCCCCAACTCCATCAAAGTCCCAGAGTACGTGGGACGCAAGAGCCCTGCGCCCTATAACGGTCCAGAGGTCAAAGATGCAGAGACTATTGAGCGGATGCGCATTGCCGGATCCATCGCAGCTCGTGCCCTTAATGAGGTAGCGGCTCACATTGAACCAGGTGTTACCACCGATGAACTCGATCGGATCGGCCACGAGTTCTTGTGTGACAACAACGCCTATCCCTCGACTTTGGGTTACCGCGGATTCCCCAAATCGCTGTGCACGTCCATCAACGAAGTGATCTGTCACGGCATTCCAGATTCCACTCGCCTGGTGGAAGGCGACATCATCAACATTGACATCACCGCCTTCATCAACGGTGTTCATGGCGATACCGATGCCACCTACCCCGTGGGCGAGGTGGATGAGGAATCAGCGTTGCTGATTGAACGCACCCGCGAAGCCACGATGCGCGCGATCAATGCCGTAGCTCCAGGGCGGCCACTGAACGTGATTGGCCGCGTTATCGAGTCATACGCCAAGCGCTTCAACTACGGCGTCGTGCGCGACTTCACCGGCCACGGCATCGGCACTGCTTTTCACTCCGGGCTGGTTGTTCCGCACTATGACGATCCACGTGCAGATTTGATTGTGGAAGCTGGCATGACGTTCACCATCGAACCCATGTTGACGATGGGCAGCATTGACTACGTGATCTGGGATGACCGGTGGACCGTGGTCACGCGCGACCTCAAGCGCACGGCCCAGTTTGAGCACACACTCTTGGTCACCGACACCGGCGCCGAAATCTTGACACTGGCCTAATCCGTCGGCTTGGGCCTCGCAGGCGCAAATCGAGGCCGAAATTCCTGTCATTTAGCCCTTTAGGTTTTCCGGCTTTGTGCCGAGGATCAAGTATGGCTCGCTCAAAGAATCGCTTATCAGCCCATACGTGTCCACGGTGTGCGGCGTTGTTGACCCTTGGTGCGTCGCATTGCGGACTGTGCCAATTGGACCTGACAGCACCGATAGCGCCAGTGATCGAACTCGTTCCTGCTACCGCGGTTGTGGAGTCTGTTGTCGAGCCCGTCGTTGCGCCCGTCGTTGCGCCCGCAGCCGAACCCATCCACGACACCAATGTTGATGTGGAGCCTCCCGCTGGCTACGTCCTAGTCGGCGATGTCGTGCACGACGGACCCCAAGTTCCCCCGACGCAGCCAGAGCCCATCCAGGCCCGTGCCGTTGTTGCTGAGCCTGCTGATGACGAATACACATCTACTTCGGTCTTCTTGCCCTTGCCGCATGATCTGCCTGCAGTTTCAGCTGCCATCGCCAATGAGCCCACCCCGTTGGCTCCGGTCGAATTGCTCTCCGATGACCGCTCCGTTGATTTTGCTCTCTTCAATCCGCGTGATCCCTTTTCTTGGTATCCGGTCGTTCAAGCCTGACCCTCCCCTCCGAGTCAGTAGCACCTCAAAAATCGCGATGATCACCATTCATCGCGATTTTTGTCTGTTCAGTGCCCTACCGTGAACCCATGAAACGCATCATCAGCAGCGCGCTCTTCGCCAGCGTCCTGCTTGCTGCGTGCGGGGCCAGCGTTGCGCTTCCTGAACTCAATGCCTCGGGTGACAACATCACGGTGGCCCAGTTGCCGGCCGGGGTAGATGCCGTAGTCAAGCGCGTCGTCGATGGCGACACCATCGTGGTCGGAGCCAATGAGAAAGTCCGCTTGATTGGCGTGGACACCCCTGAAACCGTGAAGCTCGATACCCCGGTGCAGTGCTTTGGCCCCGAAGCCTCGAACTTCACCAAAGTGGTCTTGCCTAAGGGCACGAAGGTTCGTCTGGTCTTTGACGCGGAGCGCACGGACAAGTACCAGCGCACCTTGGCCTATGTCTTTCGCTCCAGTGATCTGCTCTTCATCAATGCCACTCTTGTTCGCGGCGGCTATGCCCGGACCCTGCGGATTAAGCCCAACACCGAGTACGCCAATGCCTTCAATGAACTACAAAGCCGAGCCAAAGACGCTAGCGATGGGCTGTGGGGCCAATGCCCAGCCACGAGCAACTAAAGTGATCGCGTGATTGAAGTTACCGCCCCCGCGGATGCATCCGGTATTTCCGTTCTCGCGGCCAGCGCTCGTACAGCCGTGACCACGATCGGTGGCGATGGCGAATCAGTGGGCTTGGTTGTGCGCACTCTTGGCACCGATGCTCAGGCTCGACTCCAAGGCGGTCAAGAAGACGCGACCTTGGCTCTGACAGCGGAAGTTAAGGGCACCGAGTTTCAAATCACGCTGCGCGACTTTGGTGAGCCCGTTACCGGCGCACCTGAAGCAATCCTGTTGCTCCTCGAAGCCGGCCTTGCAACTTCGGCCGATGCGCGCACGGATGGATTGGCCAACCTCACCGAAGTGCGCTTTGCCCTACCGGCACACAACAAGGTCTTGGACATCGAAACCCTTGATGTGGTGCCCGACGATGCGGCACCAAGCCCTGAGAGTGTGACGTTGCGTGAGCTGCGCGTCGAAGATGCCGCGGCGTTAACGCGCACGCTGTATCGCTGTTACGGCTGGTCCTACCCCAATCACACGATGTATTACCCCGAGCGCATCGCAGCGGCCATTGAATCCGGTGAGCGCATCGGTGAAGTCGCTGTCACCGAGTCTGGCGAGATCGCGGCGCACTGGGGAGCGATCTACCTGTCCCCTGGCGTGGTCGAAACCGGTGCAACAGTGACTGACCCGCGTTTTCGTCGTCGCGGTCTGGCTAATCAGTTGGGTGAACGCTTGTTGGCCCGCCTCAACGAGCTCAAAGTCATCGGGCGTGTGCGTGAACCAGTGATCACCCACACAGCGACGCAGGAAATTGCTTTGCGCGAAGGCGCCACCATGGTCGGCCTCTATTTGGGTTACACCCATCCCATGCAGCAAGTCGGCATCACCAACGGCATGCAGGAATCGCGCACCTCCCTGTCTGTGGCCTATGGCAATTTGCAGCCCCTAACGCCAGCGACAATGTGGATCCCAGGACCCTATGAGCCGATGGCGCGTCTGGTGCTCGATTCCAGTGATTGGCCACGCGAGCTCGAGTCAGCTCGACCCGATGCTCCCGCTCCTGCCACCACAGCGTTTGCCACCGTGTTCGATTCAGACAATCGCCTGGGTGTGGTGGACGTGACCATCGTGGGTCAGGACCTCGTCGATGCGGTAGACACCGCTTTGGACCAAATGAAGCGATCCGGTGCTGAATACGTGCAGGTGCGCTTGCCGGTCAACCAGCCCGCACTGGGTACATACGCAGCTGGTTTGACCGAGCTTGGGCTCGGCTACGGAGCGTTGATTCCGCCGTTCCGGGCGGCCGAGGGCGACGATCTCGGTGACGTGTTGATCACGCAGTGGGTAGCCGAACCAGACATTGACACATCAGATTGGGCCTTCTACGACGACCGCGTAAAGAACTT
>JAPLBW010000184.1:6055-10426 GCA_026392555.1 Actinomycetota bacterium | reverse complement strand
GTTTCCCGCAGAAGTAGTGACCACAACATTGCTCGACATCCGCGTCAACGTTGGACGAACCGGTCGAGTGACGCCCTTTGGTGTCATGGAGCCAGTCAAGGTTGCCGGCACTGTGGTGGAAATGGCCACGTTGCACAACGCCCATGAAATAGTGCGCAAGGGCGTGCTCATCGGGGATCGGGTGTACTTGCGCAAGGCCGGCGACATCATTCCCGAAATCCTCGGTCCCGTTACGGAAGTGCGTGATGGAACCCAATGCGCATTTGTCATGCCCACTCATTGCCCGGACTGTGCGTTTGAATTGGCGCCGGAAAAGGAAGGCGATGCTGACATACGTTGTTTGAATGCGCAGCACTGCCCGGCTCAATTGCGAGAGCGACTTTTTGCACTAGGTTCGCGTTCATGCCTCGACATTGAGAGCTTGGGGGCAAAAACAGCAGCCGCTTTGCTCGAATCCGGCCTGATTGCTAACGAAGGTGACCTGTTTGCACTCACCGAGTCGGACTTGATGCGAGCTGACTACTTTGTGCGAACCGCGCGAAAGGGTGAGGAAGGCCACCAACTCGGCGAGGCTGGACTCTCGCTGGTGCAACACTTAGAAGCAGCGAAGCAGCGACCGTTGTGGCGCATCCTGGTCGCCTTGTCCATTCGTCATGTGGGACCCACGGCTGCACAAGCCATCGCACGGGTCTACCCAAGCATGGATGCTATTGCTGCCGCGACCGCCTCTGAACTGGAAAGTGTAGAAGGCGTGGGGGCGGTGATCGCGGAATCGGTGGTCGATTGGTTCAGCGTGGACTGGCACGCAGACATTGTGAACAAATGGCAACTCGCTGGCGTTCGGATGGAAGACGCAATCTCCGATGGCCCGCGACCCTTGGAAGGCATCACCGTCGTCATCACGGGCACCCTTGAGGGTTGGACCCGTGACCGCGCGACGCAAGCGGTCCAGGATTTGGGCGGAAAAGTCAGTGGGTCCGTGTCAAAGAAAACGGATTTCGTCGCCGCGGGGGACAGCCCAGGTTCCAAGTACGACAAGGCCGCAACCCTAGGGGTCCCGATTCTCGATGCCGCGGGATTTGTGGCCCTGATTGAGCAGGGTCCCGATATAGCTCGCGAAATGGCTGTGTCGGCTTAGGGCGCACTGCTGGACCCAGCGTGGGATAGTTCAGTCACTAGGTGAGGATGGAGGCGGCATGGCGACGATAGTGGAGCGCCCATCGCTTCGTAGTAGATCGGTGTTTTCGCTCTGCTGGCACTTAAGTGTGTGGGGCGGGCTGGGAATTATTGTCGCGGCCGCGGCGACAATCTCCCGCACAGATGTTGTCAAGCCTCAAGCATTGATTGCTTTGGTGGTTCTTGCCATCATCACTGAACTGCGACCCGTTGTTGTTCCTGGCAAAGACGCCAATGGAATCGTCGTCTCCTATGCGTTCGTCTTCGCCATTATGTATGTCTACGGACTTCCAGCAGCCGTGTTAACGCTGGCACTAGCCACCCTTTTGTCTGAGCTGTACGAACGCAGGACTGCCTGGAAAGTATTTTTCAATATTGGCCAACACGCATTATGTTTAGGCGCGGCCTGGATCGTGATGGTGGTTTCTGGGCATACACCGTCTCTACAGGATCCGATGGTGACCTTTACTGCTTACTCGCAGTTATGGATTCCCATAACATGGGCGGTGTTTTTCCTTATTAATCACCTATTAATCGTGGGTGTAAGCGCGGACACGACGATGACGTTCAAGGAAGCCCTGCGCGAAGATCTGTCGTATTACATCCTGACTTTGTTCGCGGTTCTTTCCCTAGCTCCGATCGTTGCGGTGGTCGCAGTGACGGTGTCGCCCATGCTTTTTCTCTTCCTGGTGCCACTATTTGCGGTGAATAAGGCGGCCTCGATTTCGCGGCAGCGCGACTACGCGTCGCGACACGACATGCTTACCGAACTCCCAAACCGCGCCATGATGCGTGCTGAGTTAACGGAGTCAATTGAAATTGCTAGTCGCACTGGAGCTCGAGTTGGCGTGCTCTTGATGGATTTGAACTTGTTCAAGGAAGTCAACGACACGTATGGTCACGCGATGGGTGACCGTCTGCTGGCGATGGTTGCTGGTCGCATCAAGGCCCAAGTGCGACCGGGGGACCTTGCGGCTCGGTTGGGTGGGGACGAATTCGCAGTCCTGCTGCCGGGAGTTGAAGACCACGTATCTGCAGTGCGAGTTGCGCAGCGAATCCGTGAGTCCATCAGCCGTCCATTCACCATGGACGAGGTCACCGTAAACATTGACGTGAGCGTCGGCATCGCCCTGTACCCCGACGATGGGACCCACATCGACCCGCTCATCCAAGCCGCTGACTCCGCTATGTATGTGGCAAAGCGCACCGGTACCCGCATTGAGGTCGTGGGCGTAGATCGCGGTGATGAGCGCGGCTGACGCGCCCCTAAGATAAAGGCCTCGTCCCCTGATTTTTCTAGGAGTGCTCCATGTCAGCCATTTCGCGCGATGATGTTGCGCACTTGGCCTCGTTGGCTCGCATCGAACTCACGGAGCAAGAACTCAACGATTATGCCGGGCAACTTGATGTGATCTTGACGGCCGTAGCCAGCATTTCCGAAGTTGCCGCTGACGATATTCCTCCCACCACCCATGCGGTGCCGGTGGTCAACGTGTTCCGCGACGATGTGGTCACCCCGTCGTTGGACCGCGACTCGGTGTTGGACCACGCACCTGCCGCGGAAGATGGTCGCTTCCGGGTGCCGCGCATTTTGGATGAGGAGTAGCCGTGCCAGACCTCATTCATGCAACTGCGGTTGAACTGGCAGCCCAGATCGCCAATAAAAGGGTCAGTGCGGTCGAAGTGACCCAAGCACACCTTGACCGCATCGCAGAAGTCGATGGTCGTGTTCATGCGTTCTTGTATGTCGATGGTGATGGCGCCCTCGAACAAGCTCGCGCAGTTGATCACGCAGTGGCCTCGGGCCAGGCCTTGAGCCCCTTGGCCGGCGTGCCGTTGGCGCTGAAAGATGTGTTGACTCAAACCGGGGTGCCCACCACCGCTGGTTCGAAAATCTTGGAAGGGTGGCGCCCGCCTTATGACGCCACGGTGGTGGAGCGCTTGCGCGATGCCGGTGTCGTGATTTTGGGTAAGACCAACATGGACGAGTTCGCCATGGGTTCATCCACTGAAAACTCCGCATACGGTCCAACGCACAATCCATGGGACTTGGACCGCATCCCCGGTGGCTCTTCGGGTGGCTCTGCCGCCGCAGTTTCTGCTTATGAGGCGCCCCTGGCTATCGGCACTGACACCGGTGGGTCGATTCGTCAGCCAGCGGCCGTCACGGGAATCGTTGGCGCCAAGCCGACCTACGGTGCAGTCTCGCGTTATGGCCTGGTGGCTTTCTCCTCGTCGCTGGATCAAGCCGGTCCCTTTGCTCGCACGGTGGTTGACACCGCGTTGCTGCATGCGGTGATCGCAGGACACGATCCGCGCGACTCCACATCGATCAAGGAATCTGTTCCCGATGTGGTCGGTGCTGCAATGTCGGCAGATGTGTCGAAAATGCGCATCGGTGTGGTTCGCGAGTTGTCGGGTGAGGGCTATCAGCCAGGAGTGCAGGCTCGATTTGATGAAGCAGTGGAATTGCTTCGCGGACAGGGCGCCGAAATCATCGACATCTCTTGTCCGTCGTTCACCTACGCTTTGGGCGCGTACTACTTAATTGCTCCCAGTGAGTGCTCGAGCAACTTGGCACGCTTTGACGCCATGCGGTTTGGTCTACGAACCGATGACAATGGTGAACTCAGCGCCGAGGATGTCATGCGGCACACCCGGGCAGCAGGCTTTGGTCCCGAAGTAAAGCGACGCATCATCTTGGGAACGTACGCGTTGTCTTCTGGCTATTACGACGCTTATTACGGCCAAGCACAAAAGGTGCGCACCTTGATTACTCGCGACTTTGACGCCGCTTGGGCCAGTGTGGACGTCTTGATTTCGCCCACGACTCCGACCGAGCCGTTCCGGATCGGTGAGCGCGTCAATGATCCAGTCGCAATGTACAAAGCCGACCTGTGCACCTTGCCGTCGAGCTTGTACGGCGGCCCAGCGATCAGCGTCCCGATTGGTTTGGGCGATGAAAACCTTCCGGTGGGCTTACAAGTCATGGCGCCCGTGATGGCCGACGACCAGGTGTATCGCGTGGCCGGAGCGGTGGAAGAGGCTTTGGCACAGCAATGGGGCGGTTTGCTCTTAGATCAGGCGGTGGCGCTATGAGTGCACCCTTGATTGATTTCGATGAGGTGATTGCCAACTTCGATCCCGTATTGGGATTAGAGGTCCACGTTGAGCTAGGTACCGCGTCCAAGATGT
>JAPLBW010000184.1:0-6040 GCA_026392555.1 Actinomycetota bacterium | reverse complement strand
GGAGTTTGGCGCCGAGCCCAACACGCAAGTGTGTCCCACGTGTCTTGGTCTGCCCGGTTCGTTACCTGTCGTCAACGGTACGGCTGTTGAGCCCGCGATTCGGATCGGATTAGCACTGAACTGTTCTATTGCTTCGTGGTGCAGGTTCGCACGTAAGAACTATTTCTACCCAGACATGCCCAAGAACTTCCAGACCTCGCAATACGACGAACCGATTTGTTACGAGGGCTACCTCGATGTGGATGTTGAAACCGATGAGGGCACCCGAACCTTCCGGGTGGAAATCGAACGAGCCCACATGGAAGAAGACACCGGCAAGTCGCTTCACGTGGGAGGCTCAACGGGTCGAATCCACGGCGCCGATTTCTCGCTGGTGGACTACAACCGCGCGGGCATTCCCTTGATTGAAATCGTGACGAAGCCCTTGGAAGGCGCCGGAAAGTACGCACCGGAAGTAGCCAAGGCCTACGTGGGAGCTTTGCGTGAACTCTTGCGCGGGCTGGGTGTTTCTGACGTCAAGATGGAACAAGGTTCATTGCGGTGTGACGTCAACTTGTCGCTGCGAGCCTCGGCTGATGCGCCGCTAGGCACCCGCACCGAGACCAAGAACGTCAACTCCTTGCGCTCGGTCGAGCGGGCCATCCGCTACGAAATGCAACGACAAGCCGCACTTCTCACCGCCGGCACCGCGATCATTCAAGAAACTAGGCACTGGCATGAGGACACCGGAGTCACCACGAGTGGTCGGGTGAAGTCCGACGCTGAGGACTACCGCTATTTCCCTGAGCCTGACTTGGTCCCGGTTGCCCCTTCTGCGGAGTGGATTGAGCAGCTGCGTGCCCAACTTCCTGAACCTCCTGCTGAACGCAGTAAGCGATTGCGCGAGGAGTGGGGGATCAGCGAAAAGGAAATGCAGTCCGTCATTAACGCCGGCGCTCTCGATCTTGTTCTGGCCACGATTGCCGAAGGCGCGGATCCGGCTGCTTCTCGCAAGTGGTGGCTGGGTGAGCTGGCGCGTCGAGCCAATGACGAAGGCGTGGAGTTGGAATCGCTGGCAATCACCGCACAGCAGGTCGCGGATCTGGAAGGACTCGTTCAATCAGGTCGACTCAACGACAAGTTGGCTCGCCAGGTCATTGACGGTGTGCTGGCCGGCGAGGGCGAGCCAGCAGCGGTCGCTGATTCCCGTGGCTTGCAGATTGTTTCGGATGACAGCGCTTTGCTCGAAGCCATCAAGGCCGCCATCGAGGCTGATCCCGATGCCGCCCAAAAGATTCGCGATGGCAAAGTCGCGGCTGCTGGTGCCTTAGTTGGATCGGTGATGAAGGCCACGAAGGGCCAAGCCGATGCAGCCCGCGTGCGTGAGCTCGTTCTGCAAGAACTAGGTCAGTAACGCTCGCCGACCGGGGCGGGTAAGGCGTGGAGTTCAGCTACGTCGGTTGCATCCAATTCCACATCCAAGGCGCCGATGTTTTCCATCAAGTGACTCAAGCGTCGAGTTCCTGGAATCGCCAATACCTGGGGACCAGTGGCCAAAACCCAAGCTAGGGCAATCTGACCAGCAGTAACACCCTTGCGTTGCGCGATGCCTTGCACCGCATCCACGATCTTTTGGTTTTGTTCGGCGGCTTGGGTGGTAAATCGCGGATTGGTCGAGCGAAAGTCACCATCTTCAAAAGTGGTGTTCTGGTAAGCACCGGTCAGGAAGCCCCGTCCGAGGGGGGAGTAAGCCATGAAGACGCTGTCGTGGGTTTCACACCATGGGATCACCGTGTCCAAGTGGTCCTGAGTCCACAGCGACAGTTCGCTTTGGACCACGTCAACATGATGCTGTGTGTTGCATTCGTTGAGTTGCTCAACGCTGACTTCGGACAGACCAATGCTGCGGACTTTGCCGGCTTGTTGAAGTTCAGCAAAGGCTCCCCAGGTTTCCAATAGCGGAACATCAGGGTCGAGGCGGTGCAGCAGGTATGCATCAATGACATCAAGACCGAGGCGGCTTAGCGCATCGTCACAGGACTTACGAACGTGTTCTGGAGTGCCATTACGCACGACCTTGCCGGGTTCGATTTCGACGGCACCGCACTTGGACGCAATCACGACTTCATCGCGGCGACTAACGATGGCCCGACCGATGAGTTCTTCATTGAGGTAGGGGCCGTACACATCGGCGGTGTCAAGAAGATTGATTCCGTTGTCGATCGCGGCATTAATCACCGCCATGGAGGCGTGATCGTCACGACCACTGGGCGTATAGAGCCACGACATGCCCATGCAGCCCAGCCCGAGCGGGGAAACCTCACGGCCGGCTAGTGATCGCATCTTCATGCCACACACCCTAGAGGCATGACACCGGTGATGGTGATCCTCGTTATTGTGCGGATATGACTTTGGTGTGTATCCCGTGGAGCGAGCCGGAGGTGGTGGCCTCAATCATTCCTGCTGGCGTGGATTGGGTGACCTATGACGGAACCGGAGACGTTCCGCGCGGTGATGAAGTGGATTTCTTTGTCCCGCCCTACATGGGCGCAGAGCACACTCTGCAGGTGATGGAGCAGATGCCATCTTTGAAGGCGGTGCAAACACTGACCGCAGGAGTGGACAACGTCTGGGCGCACTTGCCGTCAGGTGTGACGTTGTGCAATGCCAAGGGCGTGCACGATGCGAGCACGGCCGAGCTTGCCGTGGGATTGATGATCGCTTCGTTGCGCAAGTTTCCCGAGTTTGTTCGCGCTCAAGAGACCGGCGATTGGCTATACGGGCGTTACGACGCTTTGGCCGATAAGACAGTGCTCATCGTGGGTTTTGGCAGCGTCGGCGAAGCGCTGGAGCAGCGCCTCATTCCGTTTGAAGTCGCCATTGTGAAAGTGGCGCGTACCGCACGAGCGGGGGTGTCTGGGTTTGAGTCCCTAACGCAATTGCTGCCGCAAGCTGATGTTGTGGTCTTGACTGCTCCACTGACTGAGCAAACGCGGGGCCTCGTCGACAGTGACTTCATCGAATCCATGAAACCTGGTGCCTTATTGGTCAACGTGGCTCGTGGGCCGGTCGTCAATACCGAGGACTTGCTAGCGGCGGTGAAAACTGGTCGGATCAAGGCCGCGCTGGATGTGACCGATCCGGAACCGTTGCCAGCTGACCATGAGTTGTGGCGCACACCCGGTGTATTGATCAGTCCACACGTGGGCGGAAATACCACTGCTTTTCTGCCGCGGGCGTATCGTTTAGTGCATGCACAGTTGCTGCGTTACGTGGCTAGCGAACCCCTGCACAACGTCATGACCGCTCCGTGAGAGGACCATCGTGAACAAGTTTGACCCCACCCCTAATCGTGATGACATCACGCGCGGACCGGATGCCTACAAGCGCGAGACCGTTAAAGTCACGCCCGCCCGCATCGGCCTCATCGTTCTTGCGGTGATCACCGTCCTATTCATCGTGCAAAACAATGGCCCAGTGACTTTCAAGATTTTGTTGTGGACCTTTGAAGACGTAGCGCTTTGGCTATTGCTGGTGATTTCCCTGGCCTTGGGCTTTGGTTTGGGCTATTTGACCAACGTGATGCGGGGGCGTCGCAAGACCGCTGCCAAGTAGGATCTGGGTATGACTGATTCTCCAGATATCAAACCCCGTAGCCGTGAAGTAACCGACGGCCTTGAGCGCGCTGCTGCGCGTGGCATGTTGCGTGCCGTGGGAATGGGCGATGCGGACTTCCTCAAGCCGCAAGTGGGAATAGCTAGCAGTTGGAACGAGATCACGCCGTGCAACCTCAGTCTCGACCGGCTGGCTAAGGCTGCCAAGCAAGGCGTTTTTGACGGTGCGTGAAGTGATCGCCGACTCGGTCGAGACAGTCATGGAAGCCGAGCGCATCGACGGCATGGTCGTCCTTGCTGGTTGCGACAAGTCACTTCCCGGCATGTTGATGGCCGCTGCTCGTATCGACGTGGCGTCGGTGCTGCTCTATGCGGGCTCAACCTTGCCCGGTCGCTACAACGACCGCGACGTCACGATCATTGATGCTTTTGAAGCAGTTGGTGCCTGTGCACGTGGCTTGATTACACGCGACGAAGTTGATGCCATTGAACGCGCAATTTGTCCGGGTGAAGGCGCGTGCGGCGGCATGTACACCGCCAACACCATGGCATCTATCGGAGAAGCTCTGGGAATGTCCTTGCCTGGCAGCGCAGCACCGCCAGCGGTGGACAGCCGCCGCGATGGATTTGCGGTGGCCTCAGGTGAAGCGGTGGTTGAGATGTTGCGCCAGGGCATCACCTCGCGCGACATCATGACCAAGCCGGCTTTTGAGAATGCCATTGCGGTTCTGATGGCCCTTGGCGGTTCGACCAATGCGGTCCTGCACTTGTTGGCGATTGCCAATGAGGCTCGCGTTGAACTGAGTTTGGCAGACTTCAACCGCATCGGAGACAAGGTTCCGCACTTGGCTGACGTGAAGCCGTTTGGTCGCTTCGTCATGACCGACATTGACCGTGTCGGTGGTGTTCCCGTGGTCATGAAGGCACTGCTTGACGCGGGCCTGATGCACGGTGATGTTTTGACGGTTACTGGCAAGACGATGGCAGAAAACTTGGCACACATTGCACCGCCTGACCTCGATGGTGAAATTTTGCGCGCGATGGACAAGCCGATTCACCGCACGGGTGGTCTGTCCATCTTGCATGGATCGTTAGCTCCTGAAGGAGCCGTCGTAAAGACCGCCGGTTTTGATGCTGAGGTCTTTGAAGGCACCGCACGAGTCTTTGACGGCGAACGTGCCGCGATGGATGCGCTGGAGGCGGGCACGATCACTGCTGGTGATGTGGTGGTCATTCGCTACGAAGGACCCAAGGGTGGACCGGGCATGCGCGAGATGTTGGCGATCACCGCTGCCATCAAGGGCGCCGGACTCGGGAAAGATGTCTTGCTGCTCACCGACGGACGCTTTAGTGGCGGAACCACCGGACTGTGTATCGGACACGTGGCACCAGAAGCAGCCGATGGCGGCCCCATCGCTTTTGTCGTAGACGGCGACAAGATCGTGGTCAATGTGGCTGATCGCACCCTCGATGTGGTTATCGATGAGGCTGAGCTCCAGGCTCGCAAGGCCGCTTGGACCGCTCCTGCTCCCAAGCACGAGCGGGGAGTCCTGGCCAAGTACGCCAAATTGGTGGGCTCAGCCGCCTACGGGGCCGTCTGCCACTAGGCAGGCGGGTTGGGCGTGCCTAGGTCTTGACGAATACACTGTTATGCGTCAGGCTGGTGAGGTGTTGAACACCATTGTTGTAGTTAGCGGGCGTGTCGTCTGACCGAGCCGTCAACCGACACGCGCCCCTCGCCGACCTGACGGTCCGAGGGGTTTTGTTTTATCCCTCACTCTTCCCCCGAAAAGGACCGTTAATGACCGAGCAGTTGACCGGAGCTCAGAGCCTGATCCGCTCATTGGAGTTCGCTGGTGTCGACACCGTCTTTGGTATTCCTGGCGGCGCTGTCTTGCCCGCGTATGACCCCTTGATGGACTCTGCCCAAGTTCGCCACATTTTGGTTCGTCACGAACAAGCGGCCGGTCATGCCGCCGAAGGTTATGCCACCGCGACCGGCAAAGTCGGCGTGTGTATGGCCACCTCTGGTCCGGGTGCAACCAACTTGGTGACCCCGTTAGCTGATGCGTACATGGACTCGGTCCCGTTGGTGGCAATTACCGGCCAGGTCCCCAGCTACTTCATCGGCACGGATGCATTTCAAGAAGCTGACATTCGCGGTATCACGATGCCGATCACTAAGCACAGTTTCTTAGTCACCGATCCGGCAGATATTCCGCGCGCAGTGGCCGAGGCATTCCACATTGCAGGCACTGGTCGTCCAGGCCCCGTGTTGGTCGACGTAGCTAAAGATGCTTTGCAAGCACAAACAACATTTAATTGGCCTGAGGTGCTCGACCTTGCTGGCTACCACCCCGTGACCAAGCCGCACTCCAAGCAAGTACGCGAAGCCGCAGCGATGATCGTGGCTGCCCGACAGCCCGTGTTGTACGTCGGCGGCGGTG
>JAPLBW010000014.1 GCA_026392555.1 Actinomycetota bacterium | reverse complement strand
GCAAAAATCATTCCCAACACACGACCGCGCTGATCTAATAACGGCCCACCACTATTTCCGGGTCGCACCTGCGCACGGAGCGAGTAAATCTCACGAACAACCGACGTCTTGTCATAAATATCGGCGCCACGGGCATCCTGGATATCGCGAATTCGCGCAGCGCCGGCTGTGTATGCCCCACCGCCGGGGAAACCAATGACGATGGCGTCATCGCCACGGCTGGCTGGCTTGCTCGCAAACTCCAAGACATCCGCATCAAGGTTGTCGACCTTCAACACCGCGACATCGGTGCGCGGATCAAACAGGACCACTGTTGCACTGCGCTCACGATCGGTTCCGCCCAAGCGGACCGTGACACGTTCGGTTCCGGCCACCACGTGAGCATTAGTCATGACCGTGTCTTTGCCAAAAGCAAATCCCGAACCGGTCAAGGTGACTTTGCAACGAGGTGCATCCCCAAACACTTCAATGACTGAATCCCTCGCCCGCTGCGCAACAGCGGATCCGGCCAACGTTCCGTCCGGTGGCGCTACCGGAACAAGCTCAGGTGTGGCGATACCAGCGAATACTTGGGGGAAGAAGTTTTCATCGAACGTATTGCGAAGCGCGCTGAACAGAGTGCGCCCTTGGGCCGGCATGACGGAGTCAAGTTCCGTCAGCAAATAAGAGTCGCGCACTTTTTGAGTAAGGGCTGAGGGCGGTCCCGCAACAATGGCTACGGCAAGAAACCACGCCACGAGAAGAACCGAAATACCGGACAGCACACTTCCACCCAGGGAATCTGCTGCTCGCATCGAACCCGACCCCATACCGGCTCGCGCGCGCGCACCTAACGAGCTAAATAATCCCTGGGCCAAGCCCGCGATAACCAGCACGAGCACAATGGTGATAACCGGCTTGTAGGGACCAACAGAAAATGAATTGAGAATTCCTGGGACAAAGGTCATCGCTAACGCGGCTCCACCGAGGAAGCCAATAAATCCAGCAATGCCCGCAAGAAATCCTTGGCGATAGCCAGTCAGCGCAGAGAGTGCAACAAGCGCGATGAGCACTACGTCGACTTGATTAAGACTCACTCTTGTGGCCCTTCATCAAATGGTTCCCGACTCTCATCAACATCAACCACGTTCGACTGGTCCCAGGGTTGTTCCCAGCCCGCCAACGCAATGATGCGATCCAACAAACCACCGGTGAATCCCCAGATAACCAGATCATTGACGATAAAGCCGGCACCGACATAGCCGCTGGGATGGCGAACTCGCACTCGGTTCGCGGGATTGATCAAGTGATCAATCGCAATACGTAAAACATCGGCGACTTCACTGGCATCAACAACACCGACCGCGCTCGGCACTTCCCACCAAGCAAGAACAGGAGTAACAACGAAACCGCTGGGGGGAACAAAGAGATCTGGCAGTACTGCAAAGGGTCGAACCCCAGTTGGATCCAGTCCCGTTTCCTCTTCTGCTTCGCGCAAAGCGGCGGTAACAACTCCCGAGTCGGTCGGGTCGAGTGCGCCGCCCGGAAAGGCAGGTTGGCCTGGATCCAGTCCCGTTTCCTCTTCTGCCTCGCGCAGAGCGGCGGCCACGACTCCCGAGTCGTTCGGGTCAAGTGCTCCACCCGGAAAGGCAGGTTGGCCCGAGTGGCTGCGCATGTCATGCGAACGCTCAATAAGCAGCACTTCGGGCTTACCTTCGTCGTGCCCAAACAACATCCAGACCGATGACTCACGACCACCGCTTGCTGGTGGTGGGAAGCGCGTGAGATCGTCCACCGTCACAGTGCGGGCCGCCGCTACGACCGGTGCGAGCCATTGCGGTAACTGCGCAATCGTTGGAGACCCCGCAGCCAGGACCAGTCCGCGGGCTTGATCGCGCGGACCCTCAAGAAATTCAATGTCCGCACTCATCCGCGCGGCTCGCGAATCAACTTCGCTGCTTGGGTCGCATCAGTAGGGCCTTCGCCAAAGGCCGGACACCACGGCGACACATTGCACGCGCCGCACGCGGGTTTGCGCGCATGGCATCGACGGCGACCATGCCAAATGACTAACTGCGAAACATTCGTCCAGTCCTTGGTGGGAAACAGTGCGCCTACTGCGTGCTCGACCTTGACGGGATCCTCTTCCTCGGTCCAACCAAAGCGACGTGCGAGCCGACCGAAATGGGTATCAACCGTGATCCCGGGCACCCCGAATGCTTCACCTAAAACGACGTTCGCTGTTTTGCGTCCCACTCCTGGTAGCGAAACCAGTTCGTCCAGCGTGTGCGGAATCTCGCCAGCAAAGCGCTCATTGACGTCAGCCCCCATCCTCAACAACGTGTCGGTCTTGGCGCGAAAGAACCCCGTGGACTGAATCAAGGCCTCAAG
>JAPLBW010000003.1 GCA_026392555.1 Actinomycetota bacterium | reverse complement strand
CGGGCCATCGACGCGTAATACCGTCGCAAGGGCAGCTTCAACTTCGCCTTGGACGGTGCGCAGGTCGCTGCCCTGCTGGATGGCCCAACCAGTGAAGTCCGTTCCGTCATAAGCCAAGTCCACGCGTACACGAATGAGCCCGCCAACTCCTTGCGAAGTAGCGGGCTCATCCATGATGTCTAGTGACACGTCGATCACTCGTCCGTGGCGTCGCTTTCAGCTGCAACCTCTTCGGTCGCAACCTCTTCCGTTGCGGCCTCGTCAGCAGCAACCTCTTCCGTTGCGGCCTCGTCAGCAGCAACCTCGTCGGCAACAACTTCGTCAGCAACAACCTCGTCGGCAACAACCTCGTCGGCAACAACGTCATCCGCCGCTACTTCTTCAACGACTTCCTCGGTCACGACGGGAGCGGCTGCTGCAGCAGCTTTTTCCTTGGCGGCACGCTTGGTGGCGGCTTCGGCCTCGAGCAGAGTCTTCTGCTGTTCGGTCATGGCCTCGACCAATTCGATCACTGCCATCTTCGCGTTGTCGCCCTTACGGGGAGCAAGCTTGATGATGCGGGTGTAACCACCCTCGCGGTGCTCGAAGCGTGGGCCGATTTCAGCAAACAAGGTGTGAACAACATTCTTGTCGCGGACAACGGTCAACACGCGACGACGCGCGTGCAGGTCACCACGCTTGGCGAACGTGATCAAACGCTCGGCCAACGGGCGAAGTCGCTTGGCCTTGGTGCGTCGTTCGTGAGCTGGGCCGCCGCCCAGACGCGGACCCTTGGTGGGGGTAGGCATTTTCTTTGCACTCCTTGTTAGGGGGCATCAACGAGGTGTTGACGCAACCGGATTACAGCTCTTCAGTCTCGGGTTCTGCATCGACGAAGGGATCAACGTCAACAGCAATTTCGTCTTCGTCCTCGTCATCGGCGTAGTCACGCACGATCGATGCTGGATCAAATCCAGGAGGCGAATCCTTCAGTGCCAATCCGAACTCAATGAGCTTGGCCTTGACTTCATCGATGGACTTTTGTCCGAAGTTGCGGATGTCGCCTAGTTCGGCCTCACTACGGGTCACGAGTTCACCCACGGTGTGAATGCCCTCGCGCTTGAGGCAGTTGTAGGAGCGAACCGAGAGGTTCATCTCTTCAACCGGCATGGTCAATTGCTCAGCAAAGACCGTGTCCTGTGCGGATGGGCCGATTTCGACACCCTCAGCATCCACATTCAGTTCACGGGCCAGGCCGAACAGCTCAACCAACGTCTTGCCAGCTGATGCCACGGCATCGGCGGGACGCATCGACTGCTTGGTTTCCACATCGACCACGAGACGGTCGAAGTCGGTGCGCTGTTCAACACGCGTGGCCTCAACCTTGTAGGTGACCTTGAGAACGGGTGAGTAAATAGAGTCAACCGGAATGCGTCCGATTTCGTCATCCACGCCCTTGTTCTGCACCGAGGAAACGTAGCCACGGCCACGCTCGACGGTGAATTCAATTTCCAACTTGCCCTTGCCGTTCAAGGTAGCGATGTGCAGCTCAGGGTTGTGAACTTCAACGCCAGCAGGAGGAGCAATATCAGCAGCAGTAACGGCACCTGGACCTTGCTTGCGCAAGTACATAACAACAGGCTCGTCGTTGTCGCTGGAGACAACCAATCCCTTGATGTTCAAGATGATGTCGGTGACATCTTCCTTGACGCCCTCAAGGGTCTGGAACTCGTGCAGGGCACCATCGATACGAATGCTGGTGACAGATGCGCCAGGAATCGACGAGAGCAACGTGCGACGAAGTGAGTTGCCAAGGGTGTAACCAAATCCAGGCTCAAGCGGTTCGATGATGAACCGTGAACGCGAACCGTCAACCACTTCTTCGGACAGCGTGGGGCGCTGGGCGATAAGCAAGGTATTACCTCCTGATCAGGGCATCCGCTATATGACGCCTTGGGTACTGCTTCTGCGTTGATGCGCGGTATCGGACCGCACCTCAGTGGATTACTTGGAGTAGAGCTCGACGATCAGCTGTTCTTGCACCTGAGTGTCGATGATTTCGCGCTTAGGCAGGTTGTGAACGAGGATGCGCATGCGGCTAGGAATGGCTTCAATCCACGCCGGCACTGTGCGCTCGCCAGCTTCGGCCCGAGCAATAACAAATGGGGTCAAGTCAACTGAGCTCGGACGCACATCAATGATGTCGTTTTCGCTCACCCGGAACGACGGGATGTCGACCTTCTTACCGTTGACGATGATGTGACCGTGGCACACGAGTTGACGTGCCATGTCGCGCGACTTGGCAAAGCCCGCACGGTAGACAACGTTGTCCAAACGCGATTCGAGGATGACCAACAGGTTTTCACCGGTCTTGCCGGCTTGACGGTTGGCTTCTTCGTAGTAGCCACGGAACTGCTTCTCGAGCACACCGTAGATACGTGCAGCCTTCTGCTTCTCACGCATCTGCAACAGGTACTCAGAGTCCTTGGTGCGACCGCGACCGTGCTGGCCGGGTGGGTAAGGACGGATCTCAATGGGGCACTTGGGTGATTCACACTTGGCGCCCTTGAGGAACAACTTGGTCTTTTCGCGACGGCAACGCTTGCAGTCGGGTCCGGTATAACGAGCCATTTTTTATCTCTCCTCGGGCTTTAGACGCGTCGGCGCTTAGATGGGCGGCAGCCGTTGTGCGGGCTGGGTGTCACATCTTGAATAGCGCCGACCTCCAGGCCCGTAGCCTGCAGGGAACGGATGGCGGTCTCGCGGCCGGAGCCGGGACGACTTACGTGAACCCTTGAAACCAACTTGGCCAGCAGAGGCCCAAGCGATCACTGCACCTGAGGGGTCAGTGATGGACACGATCGTGTTGTTGAACGTTGACTTGATGTGAGCATGACCCACAGCCACGTTCTTCTTTTCCTTGCGGCGCACCTTCTTAGCGGCGGCGCTGCCTTTCTTGGGGGGCATTTGTCAAAATCTCCTGTAGATCGAGAGTGTTCCGTTGCGCGGATGCGCACGGCGGCTGGCTTACTTGCCGACCTTCTTCTTGCCGGCCACGGTCTTACGCGGTCCCTTACGGGTACGCGCATTCGTGTGAGTGCGTTGTCCACGCACGGGCATGCCACGACGGTGGCGGATGCCCTGGTAGCAGCCAATCTCGACCTTGCGGCGAATGTCTGCGGCGATTTCGCGGCGCAGGTCACCCTCGGTGTCTTGAAGTTGCCTTCGAGGTAGTCGCGCAACTTCACCAAGTCGTCATCGGTGAGGTCTTTCACGCGGGTATTGAAATCAATACCGGTTGCCTTCAGTGCTTCTTGGGACCGCGTGCGGCCCACACCAAAGATGTAGGTAAGAGCGATCTCTACTCGCTTGTCGCGAGGAAGATCGACACCAAGTAAACGTGCCATGTGGCAGGAACTCCTGTCATTCCAGAGGTCGTGTGCGGTAACCGTTCTCTCGCGAAGCGAAAGTCCTCGGCCTCTGACCAAGGGTGGCGTCCTGAATATTCAGGGGGCGGGTTACCGCAAGGGCGGCATTTCTTCAAAGTATGAAATTGTGGGGAAGCATCACGCAGAAGTAGATCTAGCCCTGGCGTTGCTTGTGACGGGGGTTTTCGCAAATCACCATCACACGACCATGACGACGAATGACCTTGCACTTGTCGCAGATCGCTTTAACGCTCGGATTGACCTTCATCACTTCTCCGTTAGAGGGTTACTTGTACCGGTACACGATGCGACCTCGGTTGAGGTCGTAAGGAGATAGCTCCACCACTACCCGGTCCTGTGGCAGGATTCGGATGTAGTGCTGGCGCATCTTTCCGCTGATGTGCGCAAGTACCTTGTGACCGTTGTCAAGTTCCACCCGAAACATTGCATTCGGGAGAGACTCCACGATGGTGCCCTCGATTTCGATGGCGCCCTCTTTTTTGGCCACGCAGAAAACAACCTCACGCTAGATCATTGGGTCATGAACCGTTCGAACTAATCTCACAGCACGCATCGTCACATCCCGAAAGTTAAAGGGAACTTCGAGACAGCCGCGGACAGATGGCTGTACTGGTCGTTAGACCGAACCCAAATCTTACGAGAAGGCACATTTGACGCCTGCACCGCCCCCAACCGCCACCTGAAACCTCCTCGGTCACAGGTGTCACCCGCTCCCCAGGCTGCCGGAGCCACCGGGCTTTCTGGCTTTTGGGCTAGGGCTTTCGGGCTAGGGCTTTCGGGCTAGGGCAGGGTGAGGATTTGCGGCCCGCTAGGCGTAATCGCGATGGTGTGTTCCCAGTGCGAGGCCCAGGACTTATCAGCCGTAGCTACCGACCAATCATCGTCCAAAACGACAGTTTGCGCCGAGCCCACGGTGATCATTGGTTCAAGCGCCAGCACATTGCCCACCGACAGCTTCGGGCCTTTGCCACCGGGTCCGTAATTAGGAACTGCTGGCTCCATGTGCATCGAAGTTCCAATGCCGTGACCGGTGTACTCGCGCAAGATGCCGTACTCCCCTGCAGCCACGATGCTGCTTTCGATCGCGTGCGAAATATCTGACAGCTTTGCGCCCGCGACCATGGCTGCAATTCCTGCATCCAACGATTGCCTACACACGCGTGAGAGTTCGCGGTGCTGATCAGTCACGGTTCCCACCTCAACGGTGATCGCAGCATCTCCATGCCAACCGTCAACAATGGCACCACAGTCAATGGATAACAAGTCACCATCACGTAGCACTTGATCGCTAGGAATTCCATGCACCACCACGTCATTGACGGAAGTGCAAATCACCGCAGGAAATGGCGGAAAGCCGTAGCCAAGAAAAGATGGGGTCGCACCTCTAGTGCGAATGGATTCCTCCGCTAGTGCATTCAGCTCGGCCAAACTCACGCCAGGTTGAGCCGCTTCGCGCAGCATCTCCAGAGTTTGCCCGACGACAGCGCCAGCTTTACGCATCAAGGCAATCTGATCGTTTGACTTGACATCAATGCGCTGCAGGAAAGACATCTAAGAACTTAAGAACCAAGCGCAGCGACGATGCGAGCAGTGATGTCTTCGATGGAACCCACACCATCCACACTGCGCAGCACACCGTGCTCGCGGTAATAGCCCACCAAGGGCTCAGTCTGCTCGCTATAAACGTCAAGGCGACGACGGATCACCTCTTCGGTGTCATCTGCCCGGCCATCCTTGCTGGCACGATCAAGCAAGCGAGCGATGACGGACTCGTTGTCCACGCCAAGTTCGACGACAGCGTCCAAGGCAATACCGCGTTCGGCCAGGAGTCCTTCAAGAACAACGGCCTGCTCGCGATTGCGCGGGTATCCATCCAGGAGAAAACCCGTTTGAGCATCGGGCTGTGTCAACCGGTCGGCCACCATGGCATTGGTGACTGAGTCCGGTACGAGTTCACCAGCATTCATGAACTGTTGGGCTTGAAGACCCAACTCTGTGCCACCCGCAACATTTGCGCGGAAGATATCGCCCGTGGAGATATGCGGGACAGACAGTTGGGCGGCCACGATGTGCGCCTGGGTCCCCTTGCCAGCACCAGGTGGCCCTACGAGAACCAGTCTCACTAGCGCAAGAACCCTTCGTAGTTGCGTTGCTGCAACTGGCTCTCGATCTGCTTAACGGTATCGAGACCGACGCCGACGATGATCAAGATGCTGGTGCCACCAAAGATGAAGTTTTGTCCCACACCTAAGAACTGGAACGCCACTAACGGCAAGACGGCAATCAGCGCCAAGTACAGCGAACCGGGGAAGGTGATTCGAGAGATGACGTAGTCCAGGTACTCAGCGGTTGGACGGCCAGCGCGAATACCAGGAATAAATCCACCGAACTTCTTCATGTCATCGGCAACGTCAACGGGGTTGAACGTGATGGCGACATAGAAGTAGGTGAAGAAGACGATCAAACCGGCATAGGCCAGCACGTAGAGCGGGTGGTCACCACGCGTGAAGTTGTTTTGGATCCACTGCGCCCAACCTGGTGGCAACTTGGCCGGATCTGCCGGTGCGACCAATTGGGTCAGCAAGACCGGCAAGTAAAGAAGCGACGAGGCGAAGATAACGGGGATAACACCAGCCATGTTCAGCTTCATTGGCAGGTAGGTCGAGGTTCCGCCATACATGCGGCGACCCACCATGCGCTTGGCGTACTGAACAGGGACGCGGCGCTGAGCCTGCTCGACAAAGATGATGCCGGTGATGACGGCAATACCGACCACAACGACGACCAAGGTGACAAACAAGGACTTGGTCTTGTAGATCGCCCAGATTTGGCCTGGGAAGCCGGCGATGATCGAGGTGAAGATCAACAGCGACATTCCATTACCCACGCCGCGGTCAGTGATGAGCTCGGCAAGCCACATCACCAAACCGGTTCCAGCCGTCATGACCAACACCATCATGATGATGATGAACAAGGACTGGTTCGGGATGATGTTTTCGTTACAGCCGGCAATGAAGCGCCCTGGCTCACGAGCAATCGAAATCAATGCGGTGGATTGAAGAACAGCCAATCCCAAGGTGAGGTAACGCGTGTACTGCGTGATCTTGGCCTGGCCCGAGGGTCCCTCTTTTTGCAAGGTCTCAAGGCGAGGAATAACGACAGTCAAGAGTTGGAAGATGATGCTCGCGGTGATGTAAGGCAAGACGCCCAACGCGAACACTGTCAACTGCAAGAGCGCGCCACCACTGAACAGGTTGATCAGCCCATAAATGGAACTGTCGCCCACACTGTTGACACAGGTCTGGATGGCTTCGTACGAGACACCAGGAGTTGGCGTGACAGAACCGAGTCGGTACAAGCCGACCATGGCCAACACAAAGAGCAGCTTGCGTCGCAGGTCAGGCGTCTTGAACGCCGAGACGAATGCGTTAAGCACGCGGAGCCTCCTAGTTGATCTTGCTAGCCGTCAAACCCTATGGGCCACATGAGTTCAGGTACACAGTCCATGCCGAACTTAGGCCCTAGCCGAGCCTGAGTCCAGACTAGATCTGGGTAGCGGTACCGCCAGCGGCAACAATCTTGTCTTTTGCCGAGGCTGAGAACCGGTTGGCCTCAATCTGCAAAGCAACGGTGATCTCGCCCGAGCCCAAGATCTTGACCGGCTCGTCCTTGCGGACAGCACCTGCCTTGACCAGGTCCTCAATGGTGACTTCGCCGCCAGCTGGGAAGAGTTCGCCCAGTTTGTCGAGGTTGACCACTTGGTATTCAACGCGGAAGGGGTTGGTGAATCCGCGCAGCTTAGGAAGACGCATGTGAAGGGGCATTTGGCCACCCTCGAAGCGTGCGGGGACTTGGTAGCGGGCCTTCGTTCCCTTGGTACCGCGACCAGCCGTCTTTCCCTTGCTGCCTTCACCACGACCCACCCGGGTCTTGGCCTTGTGTGAACCTGGCGCTGGGCGCAGGTGATGGACTTTGAGCGTCATATCAGTCAACCTCCTCAACGGTCACGAGGTGTCGGACCGTGTGGACCATGCCACGAATTTCGGGACGGTCTTCCTTAACGACCACATCACCGATGCGCTTGAGGCCAAGCGAGCGGAGAGTATCGCGTTGGTTTTGCTTGCCACCGATCTTTGATCGGGTCTGCGTCACTTTCAAACGTGCCATGAGTTAGGCCCCCGTTCCAGCGGCCTGAGCTCGCAGCAACGCTGCGGGAGCAACATCTTCGACAGGCAATCCGCGGCGGGCCGCAACAGCCTGTGGGCTTTCGAGCATGCGCAGGGCTGCCACGGTGGCGTGCACCACGTTGATGGCGTTGTCTGAACCCAAGGACTTGCTCAAGACATCGTGAACGCCAGCGCACTCAAGCACGGCGCGCACTGGTCCACCGGCAATAACTCCGGTACCAGGTGAGGCCGGGCGCAGTAAGACCACGCCAGCCGCTTTCTCACCCTGCACGCTGTGCGGGATGGTGCCCTGGATGCGAGGAACGGTGAAGAAGTTGCGCTTGGCTTCTTCGACACCCTTGGCAATCGCGGCCGGGACTTCCTTGGCCTTGCCATAACCCACACCAACTTGACCGTTGCCGTCGCCGACAACAACCAGAGCGGTGAAGCTAAAGCGACGTCCACCCTTAACCACCTTGGACACGCGGTTGATCGTTACCACGCGCTCGAGGTAAGCACTCTTTTCCGCGGCTGGGCCACGGCCATCACGACGGTCGCGGCGTTCGTTGCCGCCTGCAGCGCCTGCCATCAGTTGACCCTCGTTTCTGTAGTTGCTGAAGTCATCGTCATTAGAAGTCGAGACCTCCTTCGCGGGCGCCGTCAGCCAAAGCTGCAACGCGTCCGGCGTAACGGTTTCCGCCACGATCAAACACGACCGTGCTGATGCCGGCCTCCTTGGCACGCTGGGCGATGTTGCCACCCACAGAGCGAGCCTTGGCAGTCTTGTCGTCGCTACTTGTACGCAGGTCGGATTCCATCGTGGAGGCTGACACCAAGGTGCGACCAGCAACGTCGTCGACGATCTGCACGAAGAGGTGACGCGTGGAGCGCGTGACCACCAAGCGGGGACGGTCGGGGGTGCCACTGACCTTCTTGCGAACGCGAATGTGGCGGCGGCGGCGACCAATGGTCTTGGGGTTGGTGGGAGTACCACTCAACTTTACGGAGACAGCCATGGCTTACTTACCCGCCTTTCCGACCTTGCGGCGAACGACTTCACCTTGGTAACGCACGCCCTTGCCCTTGTACGGGTCAGGCTTACGCAACTTGCGAATATTGGCGGACACTTCGCCCACACGCTGCTTGTTAATCCCACTGACGTGGAAGCGAGTGGGTGATTCCACCTCGAAGGAGATTCCTTCAGGAGCTTCAACAATGACCGGGTGGCTAAAGCCAAGAGCGAACTCAAGGTTGTTGCCAGCAGCGGCCACACGGTAACCAACGCCAACAATCTCGAGCGTCTTCTTATAGCCCTCGGTGACACCAACGACCATGTTATTGATCAAGGTGCGCGATAGACCATGAAGTGAACGGTTGCGGCGCTCGTCATCGGGGCGTTCCACACCGATGGATCCATCGTCATTGCGAACAACCTTGATGGGCTCAACGATGATCTCGCTCAAAGTTCCCTTGGGACCCTTGACCGTGACTTCCTGGCCGTCAACGTTGATTTCGACACCGTTAGGAATGGTGATCGGCATACGTCCAATACGTGACATTTCGATGACCTCCCGTTACCAGACGTAGGCGAGAACTTCTCCGCCTACACCCTTCTTAGCGGCCTGTCGGTCAGTCAAAAGACCAGACGAGGTCGAGATGATCGCAATGCCGAGGCCGCCAAGGACCTTAGGAAGTGCGGTGGACTTTGCATACACGCGAAGACCGGGCTTGGAAACGCGCTTGATGCCGGCGATTGAACGCTCGCGGTTGGGGCCGTACTTCAGGTCAAGACGCAAGGTCTTGCCCACGCCGCCTTCAGCATCTTCCACGCTCCAGCTACCGATGTAACCCTCACGCTTGAGGATGTCGGCCACGTGCGTCTTGATGTTGCTTGATGGCATGAGAACTACGTCGTGGTACGCAGAGTTTGCGTTCCGGACGCGGGTCAACATGTCCGCAATCGGGTCTGTCATGGTCATGTGCTTGGCCTCAAGGCCTTTCTCGTCGTGGTTTCCCCGCAGGGACCTTCGTCGTAGTGGTAGTTACCAGCTGCTCTTAGTGATGCCGGGGAGTTCGCCGCGATGTGCCATCTCGCGAAAGCAGATACGGCACAAGCCGAACTTGCGATACACCGCATGCGGACGACCGCAACGGTTACACCGGGTATAGCCGCGAACCTTGAACTTTGGCTTGCGCGCTGCCTTATTGACTAGGGCCTTCTTTGCCATATCAGTTCTCCTTGAAGGGAAAGCCCAGGCGGCGAAGCAGTGCCCGGCCCTCGTCATCATTGATGGCCGTGGTCACGATGGTGATGTCCATTCCGCGAACTCGGTCAATCTTGTCTTGATCGATCTCGTGGAACATGGACTGCTCGGTGAGACCAAAGGTGTAGTTACCGCGACCGTCAAAGTGCTTGGGAGACAGGCCACGGAAGTCACGGATACGAGGAAGAGCGACCGACAAGAGGCGGTCCAGGAACTCCCACATCCGGTCGCCACGCAAGGTGGTGTGTGCGCCAATCGGCATTCCTTCACGCAACTTGAACTGCGCGATGGACTTGCGAGCCTTCGTCACAGTCGGCTTTTGGCCGGTGATCGCAGACAGGTCGCGGACAGCGCCATCGATGAGCTTGGAGTCACGAGCAGCTTCACCCACACCCATGTTGACGACAATCTTGGTGACGGTCGGGACCTGCATGACGTTGGCGTAGGAGAACTCTTCGCGCAAAGCGGGCGAGATCTCTTCGCGGTAGCGAAGCTTCAAACGTGGTGAGTTAGAAGTGTCAGTCATCAGATGTCCTTACCGGTTCGCTTTGAAATTCGCACGCTGCGCTCTTTGGTGCCACCATTAGGCAGGTCCACAGATTCCTTGCGGAAGCCAACGCGCGTGGGCTTCTTGGTCTCGGGGTCCACCAACATGACGTTGCTGACGTGGATCGGAGCCTCAGTGGTGATGATCCCGCCTTGCTTGGAACCAAACTGCGTCTGCTCGACCTTGGTGTGACGCGTTACGCGGTTCACACCCTCAACCAGGAGCTTGTCAGTCTCGGGGTAGGCCGCGATGACCTTGCCCTGGAGACCCTTGTCGCGTCCTGAAATGACCTGTACGAGATCGCCCTTTTTGATGTTCATCAGAGCACCTCCGGCGCTAACGAAATGATCTTCATGAACTTCTTGTCGCGAAGTTCACGGCCGACTGGACCAAAGATGCGGGTACCACGAGGTTCACCATCGCCCTTGAGGATGACAGCAGCGTTCTCGTCGAACTTGATGTACGAACCATCGGGACGACGACGCTCCTTGGTAGTGCGAACAATGACTGCCCTGACGACGTCACCCTTCTTCACACCGCCACCGGGGATGGCGTCCTTGACTGTGGCGACGATGACGTCACCGATACCGGCATAACGCCGACCCGAACCGCCGAGAACGCGGATGCACAAGATTTCCTTGGCACCGGTGTTGTCGGCGACGCGAAGCCGCGACTCCTGCTGGATCACGATTACTCCTGAAGTGTCTGCTGGTTCTCTTACCGAGCCTGGCGGAACGGACGGGTGGGTGTTACTTGGCCTTTTCGAGAATTTCAACCACTCGCCAGCGCTTGGTGGCTGAGAGTGGGCGGGTTTCCATGATCAAAACGCGGTCACCGATACCGGCAGCGTTGTCTTCATCGTGGGCCTTGAGCTTGTTGGTACGGCGGACGACCTTGCTGTAAACCGCGTGCTTGAAGCGGTCTTCGACGGCGACGACGACGGTCTTATCCATCTTGTCGCTGACGACCAGACCTTCACGCACCTTGCGGTCTGTGCGATCGATGCTGTTTTCACTCATGCTGCACCGCCTTCGTAGGAGGTAATGCCGAGCTCGCGCTCACGCATGATGGTGTAAATCCGCGCAATGTCCTTGCGGACTGAACGCAGACGTCCATGACTTTCAAGCTGACCAGTGGCCGCTTGAAACCTAAGGTTGAACAGTTCTTCCTTTGATTCGCGCAACTTGATGACCAATGCTTCGTCATCGAGATCGCGGATCTCCGTAATACTGGCGTTGACGGCCATTTATGCCTCACCTGCCTCGCGCCGAATAATTCGGCACTTCATCGGAAGCTTGTGCACGGCGCGGGTCAAAGCTTCTTTCGCCACTTTTTCGTTGGGGAAAGACAACTCGAACATCACGCGTCCGGGCTTAACGTTGGCCACCCACCATTCGGGTGAACCCTTACCAGAACCCATGCGGGTTTCAGCAGGCTTCTTGGTCAACGGGCGGTCTGGGTAGATAGTGATCCAGACCTTGCCACCACGACGGATGTGACGCGTGATCGCAATACGAGCAGCCTCAATCTGACGGTTGGTGACATAAGCCGGCTCAAGGGCTTGAATGCCCCATTCGCCGAAAACTACGCGAGTACCACCAGAAGCTGCACCGTGACGATCCGGGCGGTGCTGCTTGCGGTACTTCACTTTGCGGGGAATCAACATGTCATGCCCCCTCAGTGGTTTCAGCAACAACAACAGGAGGAGCTTCGGTAATCACTGCCACGGACTCAGCAGATTCCGAGGTGATGACAGGGGCATCGGCTTCGGCACGGCGTGGCCGACCACCGGTGCGAGGAGTCGAGGGACGGCCGCGACTAGCAGCGCGCTCCAAGGCTTCCTTCTGGGCACGCTCTGCACGGCCACCGATGAGGTCACCCTTGTAGATCCAGACCTTGACACCAATGCGACCGAAGGTGGTACGGGCCTCGTAGAAGCCGTAGTCAATGTCGGCACGCAGGGTGTGCAGCGGCACACGACCTTCGCGGTAGAACTCCGAGCGTGACATTTCAGCGCCGCCCAAACGGCCTGACACCTGAACTCGGATGCCCTTGGCACCAGACTTCATGGTCCCCTGCATGGACTTACGCATGGCACGACGGAACGAAACACGGCTGGAGAGTTGCTCAGCAACACCCTGAGCCACAAGTTGTGCGTCAATCTCAGGGTTCTTGACCTCAAGAATGTTCAACTGGACCTGCTTGCCGGTGAGCGTTTCCAGATCGCCACGGATGCGGTCTGCTTCGGCGCCACGGCGACCAATGACGATGCCGGGGCGTGCGGTGTGGATATCCACGCGAACGCGATCACGGGTGCGCTCGATTTCGACGCGAGAAATTCCGGCGCGCTCCATGCCCTTAGTCATGAGTTCGCGGATGGCGACGTCTTCCTTGATGTAGTCGCGGTAACGCTGACCGACAGCACTGCTGTCAGCAAACCAACGCGACCGAAACTCGGAAGTAATTCCAAGTCGGAAACCATGGGGGTTAACTTTCTGGCCCACTAGTTGGTCCCACCCTTCGATTGATCAACCGAAGCAACAACAACGGTGATGTGGCTGGTGCGCTTACGGATGCGGTACGCACGGCCTTGGGCGCGCGGACGGAAACGCTTCATGGTCGGGCCTTCGTCAACGTAGGCCTCCGACACGATCAGGGTTGCGGGGTTGATGCGCAAGTTGTTCTCTGCGTTGGCCACCGCGCTAGCGAGGACCTTGCCCACGGGCTCGCTTGCAGCCTGCGGGGCGAACCGCAGAATTGCTGCAGCATCGGCCGCCGGAAGACCACGAATCAGGTCAACGACCCGTCGTGCCTTCATGGGCGTAACGCGGACGTACCGCGCCTGGGCCCTGGCTTCCATGTCTTACTCCTGACTCGTGTGTGAACTGAACTCTTGATGCAAACGCTGTTTAGCGGTTACGGGACTTTCGGTCGTCCTTGATGTGGCCGCGGAAGGTACGGGTGGGAGCAAACTCACCGAGCTTGTGACCAACCATGGATTCCGAGACAAAAACCGGCACGTGCTTGCGACCATCGTGAACGGCCATGGTGTGGCCGAGCATGGCAGGCACGATCATGGAGCGGCGCGACCACGTCTTGATGACGTTTTTCGTGCCGGCCTCGTTTTGAGCGACGACCTTCTTCATCAGATGGTCGTCGACGAACGGACCCTTTTTCAAACTGCGAGGCATGAACTAGTACTCCTAGCGCTTCTTGTTCGACTTGCGGCGACGGACGATGTACTTGTCACTTGCTTTGTTCTTCTTGCGGGTACGGCCTTCGGCTTGTCCCCAAGGACTCACTGGGTGACGACCACCGGAGGTCTTACCTTCACCACCACCGTGTGGGTGGTCAACCGGGTTCATAGCCACACCACGAACGGTTGGGCGCTTGCCCTTCCAACGCATACGGCCGGCCTTACCCCAGTTGATGTTGGATTGTTCGGCGTTGCCGACCTCTCCAACAGTGGCGCGGTTACGCACATCCACGTTGCGGATTTCGCCAGAGGGCAGACGCAACTGAGCGAAGCGACCTTCCTTGGCGACGAGCTGCACGCTGGCACCAGCTGAACGAGCCAGCTTGGCGCCGCCACCGGGACGCAATTCAATAGCGTGAATCAGGGTACCGACGGGGATGTTACGCAAAGGCAAGTTGTTTCCGGGCTTGATGTCGGCGGTGGGACCACTTTCGATCTTGTCGCCTTGCGCCACCTTGTTAGGGGCAATGATGTAACGCTTCTCGCCATCGGCGTAGTGCAGCAAGGCAATACGCGCGGTGCGGTTGGGGTCGTACTCACTGTGAGCAACGGTGGCGGGAACGCCATCCTTATCCGCACGGCGGAAGTCAATAAGACGGTAGGCACGCTTGTGGCCGCCACCTTGGTGACGAGTCGTGATCCGACCGGTGTTGTTACGTCCACCCTTGCTGTGCAGCGGGCGCACCAACGACTTCTCCGGCTGAGACCGCGTGATCTCAGCGAAGTCGGCAACACTTGAGCCACGACGGCCTGGTGTTGTCGGCTTGTACTTACGGATACCCATGGTGTTTTCCCTTAATCGTTAGGTGAGTCGGTCCTTAGGAGACCGGCCCTCCGAAAATGTCGATGCGCTGACCTGGTGTGACACTGACAATCGCGCGCTTAGTAGCTGCACGGCGACCAAATCCTGACCTCGTACGGATGCGCTTGCCCTGACGGTTGGCAGTGTTAACCGACAAGACGGTGACGTTGAAAACCTGTTCAACGGCGATCTTGATCTGAGTCTTGTTGGCCCGAGGGTCAACCAAGAAGGTGTACTTGTTCTCGTCAAGAAGGCTGTAGCTCTTCTCGGAGACCACGGGCGCAAGCAAAATGTCGCGCGGATCAGCGATTCTCATGCGTCGCTCCCATCAATCTCGGACTCGGATGCAACAGCCTTGACCGACTTGCCGCGAGGCGCGCCCTCAAGGAAGGTGTCGATCGATGCCTTCGTGAAGACCACATCGTCACTGACCAGGACGTCGTAGGTGTTCAACTGGTCTGGCGTGATCAAGTGAATGTTGCCCAGGTTGCGCAATGAACGCCACGAGGACTCCTCGGTGCGGTCCAAGACAACCAAGATGTTCTTACGCTCGGTCAAGTTGCTGATCGCGCTAAGAGCTTCCTTGGTCGAAGGTGCCCTGCCATCAATGAATGACGTCAGGACGTGCACGCGACCATTGCGAGCGCGATCCGACAAAGCCCCACGCAACGCAGCGGCCTTCATCTTCTTGGGGGTCCGCTGGCTGTAGTCACGAGGCTTAGGTCCGTGCACTACTCCACCACCGGCGAACTGAGGTGAGCGGATCGAACCCTGACGGGCGCGACCAGTTCCCTTCTGCGCGTAGGGCTTCTTACCACCACCGCGGACTTCGCCGCGAGTCTTGGTGGAGTGGGTGCCCTGACGAGCAGCAGCCAACTGAGCCACAACAACCTGGTGGATCAACGGAATGTTGACCGTCACATCAAAAATTTCCTCGGGCAGTTCAATGCTGCCCTTGGTCTCGCCCGTTGGGGTGCGCACGTCAATGCTGGTCATCGTCAGGCTCCCTTCACGGCGTTACGAACCAAGACGAGTCCACCCTTGGGACCAGGGATTGCGCCCTTTACCAAGACCAAGCCCTTTTCGGCGTCAATGGAGTGGACGGTCAGGCTCTGAGTGGTCTGGCGATCGCCACCCATCCGGCCGGCCATGCGCGTACCGCGGAACACGCGGCCTGGAGTGGCGCAAGCGCCGATCGAACCAGGCTTGCGGTGGTTCTTGTGGGAACCGTGCGAAGAACTCACACCAGCGAAGCCGTGACGCTTCATTACACCGGCGTAGCCCTTGCCCTTGGTGGTACCGGTGACGTCAACGAGTTGACCGGCTTCAAAAACTTCAGCGGTGATTTCTTGACCCAGCTCGTACTCAGCAGCATCGTCGGTGCGCAATTCAACCAAGTGGCGACGAGGAGTAACCCCGGCCTTGGCGAAGTGCCCAGCAGTCGGCTTGTTGACCTTGCGTGGGTCAATCGCGCCAAACGCCAGTTGCACAGCTGAGTAACCATCAACGTCAGGGGTACGAACCTGCGTAACAACGCATGGTCCGGCCGCAATGACCGTAACGGGGACGATCTTGTTGTTCTCGTCCCATACCTGGGTCATGCCGAGCTTGGTGCCCAGCACTCCCTTGACCTGCCTGCTCATTGTCGTAGTCCCTTAGAGCTTGATCTCGATGTCGACACCAGCCGGAAGGTCGAGACGCATCAGCGAATCAACCGTCTTGGGCGTGGGGTCAATGATGTCAATGAGACGCTTGTGCGTACGCATCTCAAAGTGTTCGCGACTGTCCTTGTACTTGTGCGGTGAACGGATTACACAGAACACGTTCTTTTCCGTGGGCAACGGCACCGGGCCGGCGACCTTTGCACCAGTACGCGTCACCGTGTCAACGATCTTGCGCGCTGACGAATCGATGACCTCGTGGTCATAGGCCTTCAACCTGATGCGGATCTTTTGTCCCGCCATGGTGGCTACGTGTCCTTAACTGTGGTCCGGATAGTGCAGGGGGTGGATGGTCCGGGGCGCCAACAGCATTGGCGCCCCGGAGTCATCACTTGAGAATCTTGGTAACTCGTCCAGCTCCCACGGTGCGGCCACCTTCGCGGATTGCGAAGCGAAGGCCGTCCTCCATGGCGATGGGCTGAATCAAAGTGACCTTCATTTCGGTGTCGTCACCAGGCATGACCATCTCTTTACCGGCCGGCAAGTCCACAACACCAGTCACGTCAGTGGTCCGGAAGTAGAACTGTGGGCGGTAGTTGTTGAAGAACGGAGTGTGTCGACCACCCTCATCCTTCGACAAGATGTAGACCGTGGCTTCGAACTCGGTGTGAGGCGTAACCGAACCAGGCTTACAAAGAACCTGGCCACGCTCAACGTCTTCACGCTTGGTTCCACGCAGCAGGACGCCGACGTTTTCACCAGCTTCACCCGTGTCGAGCAATTTGCGGAACATCTCGATACCGGTAACGGTGCTCTTCTGGGTGTCTTCGCGGATGCCGACGATCTCGACTTCCTCGTTGACCTTGACGATTCCACGCTCGATACGACCGGTGACAACGGTTCCACGACCAGTGATCGTGAAGACGTCTTCAACGGGCATCAAGAAGGGCTTCTCAACATCGCGCGCAGGAGTCGGGATTGATGCATCAACAGCAGCCATCAATTCCATGATCTTTTCGCCCCACGCGGCGTCGCCTTCAAGAGCCTTGAGTGCGGACACGCGAACGACAGGAATGTCATCGCCTGGGAATTCGTATTGGTTGAGCAGTTCGCGAACTTCAAGTTCCACGAGCTCGAGGATTTCCTCGTCGTCAACCATGTCGGCCTTGTTCAAGGCAACCACGATCGCGGGCACACCCACCTGGCGGGCCAAGATGACGTGCTCCTTGGTCTGAGGCATGGGGCCATCGGTTGCTGCAACCACGAGGATTGCGCCGTCCATCTGGGCGGCACCGGTGATCATGTTCTTGATGTAGTCAGCGTGGCCAGGGCAGTCGACGTGTGCGTAGTGACGCGCCTCTGTCTGGTACTCCACGTGAGCAATCGAAATAGTGATACCGCGTTGGCGCTCTTCTGGCGCCTTGTCAATTTGGTCAAACGGCGTGAATGGGTTCACGTCCGGGTACCGGTCATGCAGCACCTTGGTGATCGCTGCGGTAAGAGTGGTCTTACCGTGGTCGATGTGGCCAACGGTGCCGATGTTGACGTGCGGCTTAGTCCGTTCAAACTTTGCCTTCGCCACTGCGTCCTCCTCGGGACTTGATCTTCACGCCGTACGACGTCTGATTGGTTGATAGTGCGGGTAGTGCAAGTTGAGGCGGGAGCCTCAACCCTTGTTTCCGGGGTTATTCGCCCCGAGCTTTAGCGATGATTTCTAGCGAGACGTTCTTAGGAACTTCTGCGTAGGAATCAAATTGCATGGAGTAACTTGCACGGCCTTGGGTCTTGCTTCGTAGGTCTCCCACATAGCCGAACATCTCTGACAGGGGGACAACAGCGGTGACCACGCGTACGCCGGCCCGCTCATCCATCGCCTGAATTTGTCCACGCCGCGAGTTGAGGTCACCAATGACTTCACCCATGAAATCTTCCGGGGTGGTCACCTCGACAGCCATCACTGGCTCCATGATCACGGGGTCTGCGCGACGAGCTGCA
>JAPLBW010000165.1:6063-7270 GCA_026392555.1 Actinomycetota bacterium | reverse complement strand
TTACAAGCCCGCGTTGATGTTTTTCGGTGACTCGTATGCCTATGTCGTGGCCGCCCAGCGCTTCCAGCCGCCTAACGACCGGCCCTTTGGTTATCCCTTTGTTTTGCGATTGCTGAGTTACGTCGGTGACCTCAATGCCGTCACCATCGTTCAGCACATCGTTGGTGTGGCGCTGGCGATCATCTTGTACGTCGTTGTCATCGGCCGCGGTGCACGACCATGGTTAGCAGCACTTGCGGCGACACCTTTACTTCTTGATAGCTACTTGATCCAGATCGAGCACAACATCTTGAGCGAAACGATGTTTGCCTCGCTGCTCTTTGGGGCGGTCTTGATCGTGACGAAGGCTGAGCTGAGTCCCCGCTGGGCAGCGGTGGCTGGCGCCCTCTTGGCGGCGGCGGCCCTTACTCGCACCGTCGCCATTCCTATCGCGGCGATTTTCGTTGGCTACTTACTCATTCGCAAACTGGGCATGAAAGTCCTCATCGGATTTGCCGTGGCCATGCTCGTCCCCATTGTTTGGTACATGAGTTGGTTTGCTTCCTACTTTGGCAGCTTTACTACTAGTGACAGCAGTGGGCGATTCCTCTACGGGCGCGTGGCTGTGTTCGCCGACTGCTCCACCGTGGACCTGACCAAAGCAGAAGCGACTCTGTGTGACAATTCAGTGCCATCAACCCGACCCAACGCCAACTTCTATGTGTGGGCATCCGATTCGCCTGTGCAAGCTCTCGGCGCATATGGAAACAAGTCAGACAAGATTGCATCAAGCTTTTCGCGCAAGATCATCCTCGCTCAACCTCTGACCTACGCGCGCTACGTGATTACTGACTTTGCGCACTACTTCGCACCGGGCAAATACACCACGCGGGTGGACTCTCCTCTGGGCGCGTGGCAGTTCCCCACCACCTATGCCGATCCTGTCGCCAGTAGTGCTGTTGCCCACAATGACCTTGCTGGGAATCCCATTCAACCCAAGATTGAAGCGGGACCCGCACTGTTCTTGAAGTCCTACCAAGGGGTGGTCTATACCCAGGGGCCGATCCTGCTTGCCGGATTAGTTCTCGGGCTGCTCGCCGGTTGGATCGACCGTGGGCGGCGGCGTTGGGACGGGCCATTCATTGCCTTAGTGGGAATCGCCGCTCTTGCTGTGCCGTGTTTGACCGTGATGTTTGACTACCGTTACGGGCTGCCCGCCATTCCCTTG
>JAPLBW010000165.1:0-6020 GCA_026392555.1 Actinomycetota bacterium | reverse complement strand
CATTCCCGTGTTCATGCTTTCTGGGGCGATTGGACTCCAGGCTCTCCTCGCACGCCGAGCGGAGCGCGCTCGCGCTCTTGACCCAGCTCTAGACGATGAGTCGGTGGTCGAACAACCACAGCGCCATCGCCAGAGTCAACGTCAACGTCATCGCCCCCGCCGTCCAGCGTGGGTCATTGCCACGCTGACCGCGTCCGCCTTGGCTGTTCTGGCGGCGGTGGTGTGGGCCGCTCCGCTTGCCCGCAACCCTGGATTTGAAACCTATGTCAGTTACCGCGCTGAGTTGGGAACCTTAGGCGCGGCACTTTCCAACCCCAAGCCGGTCAAGAATGTGCCGGATTTAACGGAACAAAAGTTTGAGACCGGCAGCATCATCGCGACTAAGACTGGTGCTGTTGCCGTGCCGCAACGCTTTATGAGTGCCGTTGAGCAGGCCGGCGGACTTGTGGTGTTTGGAGCGGCGCGCGGACGCGAGACGCGGACTAACTACAACTCTGGTTTGCGCTACGTCACGTTTGACAATGGATGGGTCTTTTGGTCCCGACTAGGCGGAGCTCACGCGGTTTATGGCGATGTCTATGCGGCCTGGTATTCACCTAAAGTTCGGGCCCGACTGAAAGAACCCATTTCCGATGTAGAGACCAGTGCCGAAGGTGGTGCCTTCCAAGTCTTTGCGGGTGGATCCATTACCCAATACGCCAATGGCTCCATCAAGGTCACGGTCAATCCCAAGCGCCCCTCAACCGATTCAACACCAGGTGGATCCGCTGAACCATCACGACCGGCCTCTGCGACGACGCCTTAAGGGCTAATGCTCAAGAGCCAAAGCGCCGGCTGCGTGCGCCGAAGTCACGTAGTGCACGCAGAAAATCGATCCGGCGAAAATCAGGCCAGTGCGCCTCACAGAAATAGAACTCCGAGTGAGCGCTTTGCCATAACAGGAATCCGGAAAGCCGCTGCTCGCCTGAAGTACGGATGACCAAGTCAGGGTCTGGCTGCCCACGCGTATACAAGTGCTCGGCAATGTGGCCGATGTCAATCAATTCGGCCAGCTCTTCAATGGATGTTCCGCGCGTGGCATGTTCACTGAGCAAACTGCGAACTGCATCGGTGATCTCACGTCGTCCGCCATATCCAACGGCAACGTTGATGATCAACCCATCCAAAGTAGAAGTGGCCTCAGCAGCTTTCTTCAGCAACTGTGCGGTCTGTGGCGGAAGCAGATCCAAAGCGCCCACTGGATTGACCCGCCACTTGTTCGTGGTGGCCAAGTCCGTCACGGTCTGTTCAATGATGCGGATTAACGGTGCTAATTCAGCCTCGGGGCGATCAAGGTTGTCCGTTGACAACATCCACAACGTCACGACTTCAACGCCGGCTTCGTCACACCACGTCACAAATTGCGCGACCTTGTCCGCACCCGCTTGATGGCCGCGATCAGATTTTTCTCCCAGCATCTTGGCCCATCGACGGTTGCCATCCAAGATCACGCCGACATGTCGAGGGATCCGATCGCCGCGCACCGAGGCTGCTAGTCGACGCTCGTAGGCGCCGTACAGCAGATCACTCAATGCCATGGAAACTCCTGGTTGAACCCCGCGGTGAGCCACCAGACTACCGCTGACTGGGGAGCTTTCGGTTCCGCAACCGTGCCTAGAACAGCCCGACCACGACCCCCGTGCGGTTTGGCTATTCACCAGGCATCCCCTAGGGCTACGGTGGACACATGAGTTTGGCTGCCCACACCTCGCCTGCGGTGACTCCCCCGCGACCGAAATGGCGGGGCCTACTGCATTTGATCGGTGCTCCCGTGGCGGTCATCACCGGCATGGCCTTGCTCTTCATCGCCGAAACCGCGAAAGCCCGAACCGGCGTGGCCATCTACGCCTTGAGCTTGACGGGTCTGTTCACCATCAGTGCGATTTACCATCGTGGGCACTGGCGACCAACGGTAAAGGCCTGGCTCCAGCGCGTTGATCACTCGATGATTTTTGTGCTGATCGCCGGCACGTACACACCATTTTGCTTGTTGGTGTTAGCCGGCTCCACTTCGATCATTGTGTTGTCTATCGTCTGGGGCGGTGCTGCTGCGGGGATTATCACTAGGCTCACCTGGCACCGAGCACCACGTGCCCTGTTTGTCCCGATTTACCTAGCGATGGGATGGACTGCGCTGGTCATCGCGCCGGCCCTCGCCGCCCGGGCTTCCTTTGCTGTCAACGCTCTCTTAGTAGCCGGTGGGGTGCTCTACACCATTGGGACGGTTGTTTACGCCACCAAGCGACCCAACTTATTTCCCAATGTCTTTGGGTTTCACGAACTCTTTCACGCCTTCACTATCGCAGCAGCGATCTGTCACACCATCGCCATCACGCTGATCCTGGTTTAGCCGGCTAGCGCTTCACGCGCCTTTGCTGTGATCCGTCGCTCGACAACAAATGACACAAAGGGAATGCAACCCGCAAGCATGACCCACACCATCTTGATCAATTCCCACTTCATCCGCATAAATAAGTCAAAGACTGTAAGCACGTAGAGCATGTACATCGCGCCATGGAACGGCGAGAACAATTCAGAGGGTTGAGCATTGCCGCCGATATAGCGCAAAGGCATCATCACTAGAACCAAGATGATCAAGCTGATACCTGTGATGTACGCCATGACGCGATAACGCTTAAGAGCTCCAGCCACTGCTACATGCCTCCTGGGCTCTTTTGAGCCGGGACTAGCGCGGGGTGTGCACTAATCGGTGTTCCAGAGGGCGGAGCTTTGGGACCGCGCTGCGGTGCGCGTTGTGCCGGTGGGGTCAGGACTTGTTGTGACCGCCGGACAGGCACCTGCCACTGCTCAAAGGCTGGCTCTAGCAAGTCATTGTCGATTTGGTACTGCAACCACGCATCACGCATGAGGCGGATGTAGACAAAAAGTGCAAAGAAAGCAAAGAGGGTCCACTGAATCGTGTACAAGACGTTTTGGACTCGAAGCCCGCCCTCGGGAACCACGAATTCCGATTGCGGCAGGTAGACCACGCCACCCACGGCGGGGATCTCGTTATCCGCGACGATAAAGCCTGGTCGCAAGGCGCCCGTCACTAAGCCCGCGATTTCCGGAGTTGATACTCCGCCCAATACCTCACCCTTGGGGTAGGTCAACTTGACATCACCGGTGTTGACTTCCAATCCCAAATCCTGCGAAGCCTGCACGCGACCGGTCACGCCGACGCGGCCACCGGCCAAGGTCACATCGTCACCGGACGTGGGGTTGAGAATGTTTCCGTGGACCACGGGAATGTAGGTTCCATCATCAAGGCGCAGTGGTGTCATCGACCATTTCACTGACCCGCTGTTACTGGGCTGCAAGATCACGTACGTCTTTTCACCGTCATAGGTGCCCACTGCATTGACCGCTCGACCGGTGGACGACGTGGGCAAAGTGGCCGTGCCCACTGGGCTGGCCTGGTCGATAGAAATTTGCGACAAGGTGCGCGGATCAACGATGCGAGAGTGGGCTCGATCCCACTGCCAGATGGCCAGCGCGGTGAAGCTGATCGCCACCACCACCAGCACAGCATGGAGTACGAGGGCTCGGGGCGAGACCAGGAATTTCCACATGTTCCAACGCTACCGTCAGGGGTGCGCTGTGCCCACGGGTTGGCCTAATTGCCCGCTTTCGGGGGCTGGTCTAGGCCTGCCGGGACCGCTGAACTCAGGGTCAAGGTTTTCCCCCATTTGGCCGATAACTCCCGTACACCGCTGTAGCCCTCGCCAGCCGTAATCAGGAAGGAGACCAGATGTTGCGCTTTCGAGCCCGAAATCTAGGAATCCTTGGCCTGGTTTCAATGGCCCTCTACTTGGCCTTCTTGGGTAAGCCAGTGGCCTACATTTTCCCTACCGTCGTCACGTTGGCATCGCTGATTGCCATTCCGACCGGCATCGCACGCCACAAGCCATCACACCCGGGCGCGTGGTGGTTGATGTTCGGTGGAATGGTCTTCCACTCGATAGCCGCCTTGCTATGGGTTTTTGGTTCAACTCCGGTTTATGCCAACGGCACCACCGGTTTTCCTAACCTCTTTCACATCGCCGGTTACATGTGCCTCGGCGCTGGAGCGCTGCTCCTCTTGGGGCGACGCCGCTTCCGCGAAGATCCAGCCGAAGCTCTCGACACACTCATCATTGTCACCGCGCTTGGTGTAGCCAGTTGGGGCCTGATCCTTCGTCCGTTGGGATCAAATATCAATCTTGATGGTGGAGTGACCGCACTGATCACCATCTACCCGCTGATCGCTCTGGCAACCGTTGGTTGTTCTGCGCAATTGTGGTTTGCCAGTAGCGGAACCAAGAACACCTCAATGCGCTTAGTCGTTGCGGCACTGAGCACGTTAGTCATTGGCAATATCTTCCAGAGCGCGCTCGTCTTGGCTGATGGCCAAACCTGGGGTGGCGGATTAAGTGTCGTGATTCGCATGCCTTTCTTCATCTTGCTGGGCATGGCTGCCCTCCACCCCTCGATGGCATCAACCAGTATTTCCGCTACCCCCAACCAGCCGACTCCTTGGTGGCGCTTTGCGCTCCTGACCGTCTTGGCTGGGCTTGCACCCTTGAGCGTGGTGGTCTCTGACGCGTTGCTGGGGCGCCCCACCGACTACCGCGGCTTGTTCCTTGGAACATTCATCGTCTTTGCCACCGTGATCCTGCGCTTGGGATTCCTCGGTCACAGTCTTAATCAGTCCACCTCGCGTGTACGAACCCTCAACGCTGCCGGCAACCACCTCGTTCAAGCTCTCACCACGGAGCAGATTCACCAAGTCGCTCGAGAGGCAGTCGCTGAAATCTTGCAAGGAGAAGAAGTCGCTGACGCATGGTTGGTACAACAGTCCGCAAGCCATGCCGCACAGGACCTCGAGCTCGCTGACGACGAAGCTCGGGCAATGCGTACGGTTCCGGCAACCGATCCGCTACCCGTGTCACTAGGCGTAAGCAACGACGCATTCTTCGGCGTGATTGCTTTGGCTACAACCGTTGCCGAGGTTTCACAATTTGCTATCTCTTCATCACACTCGCCCTCACGTTCCGCGCGCACCACGCTGGTGCAATTGGCCGACAACGTGGCGCATGCCCTTGATCGAGTTCGCCATGCTGAGCTTGCTGCCGAAAACGAGAGCGCCGAACGCCTCCAGCGCCTTCTCCACGATGCATCCGATGTCATCGCCGTCCTGGATTCGGATCTGCGCATCACCTACGTCACGCCCGCCGTGGCACGGCTGATCGGACCCACCGCGCATTCCTTGACCGGCACCAGCTGGATGGACCTCGTCCACACCGAGGATCAAGCACTCGTTGAACGAGCGCTCACCAACTCTGAGTCCGCACGCAGCTCGCGTGCCGAGGTGCGCTTGGTCACCGATACCAACGAAGAACGCTTTGTAGAAATGACCGCGACGCGCTACGAGGATGAAACCGGCACGGGATTTACCGTCTCGTGTCACGACTACACCCGTCGCCACGAACTCGAGCAACAACTCAAGCACCAGGCCTTCCACGATGCGCTCACAGGGCTCGCGAACCGTACGTTGTTGCAAGAACGCCTGCGCCAAGCCATTACGCACAGCCGTCGCAATGGCAAGGAATTCGCTGTAATGTTTATTGACCTTGACGATTTCAAGAACGTCAACGACAGTCTGGGTCACGCGGTGGGTGACTCGCTGTTGCGCACCGTTGCTCGCCGACTGCGTTCCACACTGCGTTCCAATGACATACCTGCGCGTTTGGGCGGCGATGAATTTGCCGTTCTCCTGGAAGAGGTCGATGACCCGCGCGAGGTGGAGTTAGTGGCCGCCCGTGTGGTTGAGGCGCTGGCTCAACCCATCCGCATTGGTGGCTCCGAGCTCCTGGTCGGTGCCAGTGTCGGTGTGGCCTATGGCTCTAGTGCCACCAAGGACATAGAAGATGTCATGCGCAATGCCGACCTCGCGCTCTACGATGCCAAGGGAAGCGGGAAGAACCGCTACGCCATCTTCC
>JAPLBW010000036.1 GCA_026392555.1 Actinomycetota bacterium | reverse complement strand
TTGTTGTTGTTCGGGCGACGGCTCGGCGAGTAATGCAGATGCTGCGCGTGAAGTGCAGTCCGGACGGTGGGACGCAGCCCTAGCGGGCGCATTTGCTGCTCCGCGCTACGGGTTGGAAGTCCTGGCTGACGAGATTCATGATGTGGAGGGAGCCGAAACTCGCTTTGTTGTGGTGCGGCGCCCGCAAGCTCCCCCAGCGCCGACCGGAAGCGATAGAACAACCTTGGTGTTGTTTCCGCAGGATGATCACCCCGGCGGACTGCTGGAAATTTTGGCCGAGTTCGCTAACCAGGGGATCAACCTCGAGCGACTTGAGTCTCGACCTACCGGCGATGGTTTGGGGCAGTACTGCTTCAGCATTGATGCAGAGGGTCATATCAACGACGAGGCGATGGGTGCTGCATTGGTGGGGTTGCGCGCTCTCTGTGCTGACATTCGCTACCTGGGTTCGTACCCAAAGGCGCACTCGATGGCGTCGAGTGAACGCCGAGCGTCTCGGATGGGCTCCGGCGTTGATTCGGCCACCTGGCTCGAGCAATTGCGTCAGGGTCACACTCCCTAGTTCGCCTCGCGCGACTGCGTCCACAAGGGCACTGCCCAACGCTTGTAAGGTCTAACACGTGATTGATGTCCAGCTCCTGCGCCATTCCCCTGACACCCTGCGTGCTTCCCAGCGTGACCGAGGCGAAGACGTAGCTTTGGTGGACGAAGTCCTTCACCTGGATGAAGAACGACGAACCGCTGGCACTGCCTTTGACGAACTTCGGGCTGCGCAAAAGAACATCGGTAAGGATGTCGCAAAAGCCCAAGGCGAGCAAAAGACTGCGCTCCTTGAACAGGCAAAAACTCTTGCTGATGAAGTCAAGGCAGCTCAAGAGCGCCGCGATGTTATTGCCTCGGACTTTGACACCAAAGTATTGGGAATTTCCAATGTCGTTGACGAAGCAGCACCACGCGGCGGTGAAGAAGACTTCGTCGTTTTGGAAGAAATCGGTACGCCACGTACTTTTGATTTCGAACCTCGCGACCACCTCGAACTGGGCGAGCTGCTCGGCGCCATTGACGTCGAGCGCGCTGCCAAGGTCTCCGGCTCACGGTTCTATTACCTGACCGGTGTCGGCGCTCAACTGGAGTTTGCGTTAGTCAACATGGCGATGGATCTGGCGATGGATGCTGGATTCACCCTGATGGTGCCGCCCGTTTTGGTGAAACCGACGGCTATGGAAGGCACGGGTTTCCTGGGCCAAGCAGCAGAAAACGTCTACCGCGTCGAAAGCGATGACCTATACCTCGTGGGCACCGCTGAAGTTCCCTTGGCGGCGTATCACAGCGACGAAATCCTGGACGCCAAGCAACTTCCGCTGCGCTATGCCGCGTTCTCGTCGTGTTTTCGCCGGGAAGCTGGAACGTATGGCAAGGACACCCGAGGCATTATTCGTGTTCACCAGTTCGACAAAGTCGAAATGTTTGCCTTCGTTGATCCCGCCGATGCGCTCGCCGAACATCAGCGGCTGTTGGCGTGGGAAAAAGACTTTTTGAATCTGCTGGAAGTTCCCTACCGCGTGATTGATGTAGCCACCGGTGACCTCGGTGCATCAGCGACGCGCAAGTTCGACTGTGAGGCGTGGATCCCGACACAGGGCAAGTATCGCGAAGTGACATCGGCGTCGAACTGCACGCAGTTTCAAGCTCGTCGTTTGGGCGTGCGCATGCGCGGTGCAGATCAAACCCAACCAGTGTCAACATTGAACGGAACGTTGTGTGCCATACCGCGCACGATCGTT
>JAPLBW010000094.1 GCA_026392555.1 Actinomycetota bacterium | reverse complement strand
ATTTTACAAAAGTTGTGGGTTGTCTTCATCAAAGAAGATGCCACGTTGGTTGAGGTCAATCCTTTGGTCAAGGATCCCGCCGGGAAGATTTTGGCTCTTGATGGCAAGGTGTCCTTGGATGAGAACGCGGACTTCCGTCATCCCGACCATGAAGCACTGGTCGACAACTCAGCTGTTGACCCACTGGAGTTAGCAGCCAAGGAAAAGGGCTTGAACTACGTCAAGCTGGACGGCGAAGTCGGCATCATCGGAAACGGTGCCGGACTAGTGATGTCCACTCTCGATGTCGTTGCCTATGCGGGTGAGGAATTTGGTGGCGTGACACCAGCTAACTTCCTGGACATCGGCGGTGGCGCTTCTGCACAGGTAATGGCTGACGGGCTGGAAATCATTTTGGGCGACCCCAGTGTGAAGTCAGTTTTCGTCAACGTCTTTGGCGGCATTACTGCATGTGATGAAGTGGCTAATGGAATCGTTCAAGCTATTGCCTTGATTGCCGAGCACGGTCTCGCGATTGACAAGCCACTCGTGGTTCGACTCGATGGCAATAACGCTGATCTGGGACGAAAGATTTTGACCGATGCCAACCTCAGCGTTGTGATCTTGGAAGACACCATGGACGGGGCCGCACGTCGCGCGGCTCAACTGGCTGCGAAGTAAGGGACTTGTAGACAATGGCAATCTTTATTACTGAAAAAAGCAAGGTCTTGGTTCAAGGCATCACCGGCGGTGAAGGCACCAAGCACACCCGCCGCATGGTCGAATCTGGCACCAACATCGTTGCTGGTGTGACCCCCGGCAAGGGTGGCCAAGAGGTCGACGGCATTCCCGTCTTCAACTCTGTTGGCGATGCAGTGGCAGCCACTGGCGCCGACGTTTCGGTGGTCTTTGTTCCGCCACGTTTTACCAAGGGCGCCGTTATCGAAGCTGTTGATGCGGGTGTGCCGTTGGTTGTTGTCATTACCGAAGGTGTTCCCGTCGCGGACACGGCCGAGTTTTTCCAGTATGCACAAAATGCAGGAACAACGCGCGTGATTGGACCGAACTGCCCTGGCTTGATTAGCCCCGGAAAATCCAACGCCGGCATCATCCCCGGTGACATCACCAAGGCCGGTCGCATTGGTCTGGTCAGCAAGTCCGGGACCTTGACCTACCAAATGATGTATGAATTGCGCGACCTTGGTTTCTCCTCTGCAGTTGGCATTGGTGGCGACCCCATCATTGGCACCACGCACATTGATGCGTTGCGTGCATTCCAAGACGATCCCGAAACCGATGCGATCGTCATGATCGGTGAAATCGGTGGCGATGCTGAAGAGCGCGCCGCGGCGTTTATCAAGGACAACGTCACTAAGCCCGTTGTGGGTTATGTCGCAGGCTTTACGGCTCCGGAAGGCAAGACCATGGGTCATGCCGGTGCGATTGTTTCTGGCTCGTCGGGCACTGCCCAGGCTAAGCAAGAAGCACTGGAGGCCGTCGGTGTTCGCGTTGGCAAGACGCCGTCAGAGACCGCTCGCATCCTGCGCGAGATTGTCGAAAAGCTCTAACCGCTTCTGCGTTGCGATTGCGTTTGTTTAAGTCTTCGCCTGCCAAGATCACAGGGTGACTAAACTCCCGCTGCTCTCGCGTTTGACGAGAAGCAATCACGAGGGTGAGGTTGACCCGCGCTCTGTTGTCACGACGGCAGCCATTGCCGCCGCCTGGTGCATCGTCATGGGCTTGGTCATCATCGTTGTGCCGGTTTTATTGGCGTGGGCGTTTTCGTCTGGGCCAGCAGCTGCCTTTGCTGAGGCGCTGCGCTCAACCGGCCACATCTGGATGGCAGCGCATCATGTCCCCGTCATCTTGGCTGGGGTCAACGTCAGCGTTTTGCCGTTAGGTCTGCTGGTCCTTCCCGTGACGTTGTTGTATTTGGCCGGCCGATGGGCTGCGCGCGCGGCTACACCAACGTCGACTGCCGATGTCCTGGTCTTGGCACTGTCGACGGCCGGTGCCTACGCGCTATTCAATGTCATCGTTAATGCGTGGGTAGCTACCTCGTCCGTGAGCAGTGCGTGGTGGAAGGTCTTGATCACCACAGGGCTTGTGGGATTTGTCACCGTTGGCATGGCGATTGCTCGCGAGCAAAAGCTGTCGCTCAAAGACCGCGTTGATGCTCGTGTGCAACTCATCGCGAAGGCGGCGTCGATCGGCGTGGTGGCAATCCTGGCGCTTTCATCACTTCTCGCAGCTGTGGCTCTGGGATTTCATCTTGACGAAGTGTCCGGCAGTTTCACTCTGCTCGGCACTGGTGTTGTCGGTGGATTATTGTTGACGATTATTAGTTTGTTGTACTTGCCCAACATCGCGGTGTGGAGCGCAAGCTTTGCGCTGGGGCCGGGATTCCTGATGGGCACGGGCACCCAAGTCGCCGCCAGTACGACGCAAACGGGAGCCTTGCCGGTCTTTCCTTTGGTTCCTGCCATCCCAGCCAATGGCACTCCGCCACTGGCCGCGGCCGCTGTTTTGTTGATCCCGCTGGTGGCGGCAATGGTGATGGGCTGGTTCGTGGCTCGACGCACATCGCACGACAGCGCAGAAGCCAGTGCGGGATGGGGTGCGGTCGCCGGTGTTGTGGCGGGTGTGGCGTTAGCGATCTTGGCCGGGATCTCTGGTGGATCCCTCGGTAGTGGTCGGTTGTCACAGGTGGGACCGCAAGTGATTCCTGTGGCGTTCTTTGCGATCTTTACTTTTGGTGTCGTCGCGTCGGCTTCGGCGTGGGTCGTGGCTCAGCAGCGACAACGCACGGCGGACTAAGGATCGCCTTTAGGTGAGCGGTTAGCACCTGTGGTGGCTCGGTAGGCTGAACGCGTGAGCATTCCAACCACCCCGCAATCGCCTGCGCGATTGGTGGTCTTGGTTTCTGGTGGCGGCACCAATTTGCAGGCATTACTTGATGCTAAAGACTTCGCCGATATTGACATCGTCGCCGTTGGTGCGGATCGCTATGGCATCGAAGGTTTGCGCCGCGCTGAAGCTGAGGCCATTCCCATTTTTGTTGTACCGGTCGAAGATTTTTCTTCGCGGGCGGATTGGGATAGTGCACTAGCGATTGCCATTGCTGAACACGAACCAGATTTGGTTGTCAGCGCCGGATTTATGAAGATCTTGGGCAACCACGTGCTTGATCAGTTCAGCGTGATCAATACGCACCCTGCGTTGCTTCCTCGTTTCCCTGGTGCGCATGCAGTGGCTGATGCCCTGGCGGCTGGGGTAGTAGAAACCGGTTGCACCGTGCACTTTGTTGATGAGGGCGTGGACACCGGACCGGTCATTGAGCAACGCAGCGTCGTGGTTGAGGCTGGTGACGATGTGGAATCACTCCATGAGCGGAT
>JAPLBW010000164.1 GCA_026392555.1 Actinomycetota bacterium | reverse complement strand
TCAACTCCGCCGGATTCCGCCCCTGTGCTGCCTTCTTCAGAGGCATCCAGGACGCGATGCGCCTTGTACGAAGGAATCAGTTCCACCCGCCATGAGGGACGCCAGTCAGCGTCCATACACGCAACAAGGCGCGTGGGCTCATGGTCTTGAACCAATCGCGCCACAAAATCCAACATTCCGCGAACCGCGTTGACCGGTGTGCCGTCGGGAGCGCGCATCGTGTCTGGCATGCCATAAAAGGCTCGGTAGTACAGGGACGCTGTATCCAGTAGCAGCAGGCGCTCGGTCATGACCCCATCTTGCCGTGCATAAATCAAGGGCGCGCCTGAACCTGGCAAAGCGTCAAAGCACGCCCGTCAATCTAGGATGGACTTGTGAATCGGGTAGAGGAGTTCAAGGCGCGCTTAGCGCAGGCTCAGGCCAGCGTGGCTAATCAGGAGTTGGCGGCGATGCTGTTGATTCCTGGAGCATCCATGCGTTACCTGACCGGCTATGACGCGCTCCTGCTCGAACGATTGACGTGCTTGGTTGTTCTAGGTGATGACGTGTCACCAGCGCTAGTGGTGCCCGCACTCGAACGTCCTGCCGCTGTGGCCAGTGGGGTTGGGGACCTGGGAATCGACATTGTTGCTTGGCAGGAGACCGGCGACCCCTACGCCCTGATTGCCCAACTTCTTCCTGCAAGCGGTGTCATAGCCGTTGACAATCACATGTGGGCTGAAACGCTCATGCGATTGAAGGCATCAATGCCGGACATCCACCACACTCTGGCCGGCTCAATCGTCAACGAACTTCGCATGCGAAAGAGCGCGGGCGAGCTCGATGCTTTGCGTGAAGCCGGAGCCGCCATCGATCGAGTGCATGCCCGCATGTCGATGTGGTTGAGCGTGGGACGTACCGAGCGCGAGGTTGGGCGCGACATTGCTGCCGCAATCATTGAAGAGGGGCACGTCAGTGTGGACTTCGTGATCGTGGCTAGCGGCCCCAACGGAGCAAGTCCGCACCATGAAGTCTCTGATCGCATCATTGAGGCCGGCGATGTCGTCGTGGTCGATATTGGTGGGACCACAACGCTGGGCTACTGCTCTGATTCAACCCGGACCTACGCCATGGGTTCAGTCGATCCGGACTTTGCCCGCAGTTACACGGCGTTGGTGGCATCCCAAGAAGCGGCATTTCAAGCAGCCACCATCGGCGCGACAGCCGAATCCATCGACGAGGCTGCTCGTTCCGTGCTGACCGCAGCTGGTCTGGGCGAGGTGTTCATTCATCGGACGGGTCACGGCATCGGCATGTCCACTCACGAAGAGCCCTACATAGTCAGCGGCAACCGCACGTCGATCCAGCCAGGAATGGCCTTTTCTATCGAGCCGGGCTTCTACGTCGAAGGTCAATGGGGTGCCCGACTCGAAGACATTGTGATCATGACGCCACAAGGCTGCGAACGCGTTAACCATCGTCCGCGCGAACTGGTGATCCTCTGATTACGTGGCTAGCTTCCCCGCCACAAACCGGCTTACCATCACCTCGCTTGTTGTGGCGCGATGCCCTCATCTGCCTCGTACTAGGTGTCATCAGCGCTTTTGCTAGTTCACCGCGCCACCTGTGGCCAGTAGTGGTGCTCTGCCTTACCGCATTCTTCTATGCGCTGTTAAAGCAATCCGGCTGGCGGGCAGGACTCCTAGGGTTCGCATTTGGCCTCGGCTGGTTCGGCGTTCTCGTTTTCTGGATGCAGGTAGTCGGCTTTGATGCCTGGGTCGGCCTGACCATCGTCTGCGCCCTTCCGCTCGCGATTGTGGGCGCACTGTGTTCTCGCGTCGGCGTCCTCACCCTTGGTCCGGTATGGATGTCCAGCGTGTGGGTGGCCGGTGAAGCAGCGCGCGATCGCTTTCCTTTCGGTGGATTTCCCTGGGGAAGATTGAGTTTTGCTACCGGCAGTGAATCGGACCACGTCCTGAGCTTCGGTGGACCCACGTATGTCAGTTTTCTTTTGTGTTTGGGAGCCGCAATGGCTGCCGTGATCGCACGACGTATGCGACTTGATCGCTCATCTATACGTACTGACGTCATCGTTGCTCTAGCGGTAGGTCTCGTTACGGTTTCGATTATCTGGATTCCACAGACACAAGACAGGACTCCGCCTGGATCTTTGACGGTGGCTGTTGTCCAAGGGGGAGTGCCAGGGCAGGGGCTGGATTTTCTTGGTCGGGCCCGCACCGTAACGCGTAACCATGCCAAACAAACGGTTCTGCTTGCCCAAGCCATCAAGGCCGGCAAACAACCCAAGCCCGACCTCGTGGTGTGGCCCGAGAACAGCACAGACCTGGATCCCCGCCTCGATAGCGAAACGCAAGAGATCGTGCAGTCAGCAGTCGATGCCATCGGCGTGCCCATCCTGCTCGGTGCGGTTCTTGACGTTGGCAACCAACGATTAGCCAATGCTGCCGTGCTCTGGAATCCACAAACCGGTCCGAGGGTGGTTTACACCAAACAGCGGCCTGTTCCTTTTGGTGAGTTCTTGCCATATCGAGACCAAATCTCGGGCCTGTCAGACAAGTTCGCATTACTGCCTAGAGACTTTGTTGGCGGCACCGAATCAGGACAGATCACCGTTAAGGGTGTGCGTCTAGGAATGGTCATTTGCTTCGAGGTCGCTCATGACAATGTCGTTCTAGCCGCCGTGCGTGATGGGGGAGAAGTGCTGGTCGTTTTGACCAACAACGCCACCTACGCCAATACCGACCAGCCCGAACAGCAATTTGATATCACCCGGC
>JAPLBW010000203.1 GCA_026392555.1 Actinomycetota bacterium | reverse complement strand
TTGCCGTTCTGGTTTTCTCTTGCCGCTAATGGAACCGCGGCTTATGAAACCGCCGTTGAGCAAACGCTGACCGTCGCGGGGCAAGCGGAGGATCTGATCGCTGGCCTGCCTTTTGTTGAACTGGTCCGTCCCCGCCAGTTATCTGTCCTGGTCTTTCGTCGCATCGGGTGGACGCCTCAGGAGTACCAAGACTGGTCCGCGTCCCTGCTCAAGGCGCACTTCGCTTTCGTCATGCCCTCTCGCCACGGCGACGAGACGGTGGCCCGCTTTGCCATCGTTAACCCGCGAACATCGCGGGAGGATATTGCTGCCATTTTGGAAACCATGGCTTAACTGCTTTCACAGGGCTTACATGGGAACCCAGACTGGGCGGATTTGTCGGCGCGTACATCGCTGCAATGTCGCCCCACACGCCTACGATTGCCAAGACAGATGACACCGCTATCAAACCGTGGGGGTTTGTGATGGACGCCGCTAACGCTCAGTCTTCTGATGCGTTCCCAGGTGCAGGAACTCTCAATGAGCGCGACGAAGCCATCTTGGCTTTTGAGCGTCAATGGTGGAAGTACTCCGGCGCTAAAGAGCAGGCCATTCGCGAACTGTTCGACATGTCATCAACGCGTTACTACCAAGTTCTCAACGCTTTGATTGATCGCAATGAAGCGTTGATGTATGACCCGATGTTGGTCAAGCGCTTGCGCCGTATGCGCGCGGAACGCCAACGTCAGCGCTCGGCTCGACGCCTGGGCTTTGAGGTCTGAGCTAAAGCACCATGACTGACACCACAACGCCTTCGGCGGATGGGTCAAATCGACGCAGAGCCACGCGCTCGGGTCCAGAAAACCTTCGTCGCATTGTCATCCCTGCGCTCCTGGCAGTGGCATCCATCGTTGCACTCCTGGTGGCCTTCAATTCGTGTTCGGATCCCTATGACCAGGGCGAAGGGCTCGTCACCCCCATCGGCCAACCCACACTGAGTCCTACTCCCACCACACCAAGTCCGACACCGACGGATTCCGCAACGCCCACACCGACGGTGACCTCTAGCCCCACGGTTTCGGCCAGTGCAACCTCCACGCCCACTCCATCAGCTACTGCGACACCGAGTCCGACTCCAACCTTGGCACCCAAGCGCCCCGTGGAGGTACTCAATGGCACGACAACGAGCGGATTAGCTGCGGCCTACCGGCTGAAGGTCACTCGCGCTGGTTGGAATGTGGTCTCCATCGGCAACTGGACACGATCGAGTGTTTCTGCCACGACCATCTTTTATCCCTCGGGATTTAAAGCCAGTGCCAAGCGATTGGCCGACGACTTGAGTGGAACACAACTCACTGGTGAAGCACTCAGCGGAATGTCATCGACTCAGCTCACCATCGTGGTGGCGAACTAACTAGTCGAGCAAGACGCGATCGGTGTACTGACTTATCGCAACGGCTGGCGGTCGTTGCGCCACGGTGATCTCGGATGTCAATGCCTCGTGCCCGTCCATCGTTGATGCGAATTGGGTCAGCGATGTGTGTGGCTCACGAACCGTGACGATCTGGCCATCTCGATCCAGGCGATCCATGCCGATCTGCCAGATTTCTGCTGCCATTCGACCCAAGGCCTGTAAGTCTTGGTGGCGATGCTGGCGCTCACCGACGTCCACCTGAGCGATGGCGTTCAGCCCGCGCAGCTGGAGAGTGTCGATGAGCATGCCGAGTTCGATGCCATACCCAGTGGGAAAGGGAAGCTGTTCGAGAAGTGAGCGGCGAGCGGCGTATTCGCCGGAAAGTGGCTGGATGATGCCCGTCAGTTCGGGCCAGTGCAGATTCAGCAATGGCCGGGCTACCAATTCTGTGACGCGTCCACCGCCGGAGCGGATCATCGGTTCGTCAGCGGAAGAACCAGGGCCTAGGTCGATGGCTTCGTGGCGGTATGGCGCGGGCCGATCGTAGAAGGCCTTGACGAGATCAATTCCAGGATCAGTCAGGAGTGGTCCAAGTAATCCCGTGACGTAGGTGGCGGAGAAATTTCGAAGGTCCCCATCAAGAAAGACAATGATGTCGCCCTTGGTGACAAACAGTGATCGCCACATCGCTTCACCTTTGCCTGGCAGGACATCAAAGCCGGTATTGATGAGGTCGTGAGCAAAAACTTTTGCGCCAGCTCGTTCCGCCAGCGATGCGGTGGCATCGGATGAAGCGCCATCGATGACGACAATTTCGTCAATGAGGGGCTGCTTAACCATTAACTCTTCGCGCACTGTCGTCACGATGGCACCGATGGTTTCGGCTTCATTGAGTGCCGGGATGACCACGGAAATGGTGTGGCGGCCCTTGCTCTTGAGCAGCGCCTGCATCGCCCAATCTTGTGCGTGCGAGGTATGGCTGGCGAACCACGTACTCGTCTGTGGATCCAC